>NZ_JBCOSQ010000018.1:0-80072 GCF_040920905.1 Butyricimonas sp. RTP31003st1_G1_RTP31003_210430
CTGTAACGCAGTATCAGGAACAGGGGCTACCCGTGCCGCATTCATCTATCAATGTATCACGATCATCATATATCTTGTTTACCTCTCTTCTATCAACCGGATCGGAGAAGTCCCGCTAGCGGTGTACTGGACATCGGAACATCTTTACGTACTCCTTCTTTTTCTTTTTTCATGGTTTCACCTGAAAAGAACAAACGAAAAAATCGTGAAACTATAATAAGAAACGAACACGGTCATGAAAAACTTTTTCAGACCGCGTTCGTCATGTCCAGCACCAAACGGTGCTGGTCACTAAAGAAACGTACCCGTTCCTTCTCCCCGCTCACCGTAATCAGCGTGGACGAACGCTTTAACGAATTCATCCAGCTCTTCAACCGGTTGAACGTCTCCAAGTCAAAAGATGATATTACGTTCAATGTGAATGCCTTCAACATACTTAATTGATAATTCGGGCTACCCAGGTAACAGTAGCTTGTGTCAAGATTAATATTCGACAGATAAATATACATTTCGTTCCCCGTATCCTCATGCAATCCTTTCGCCGTGAAACGCTCCAACTTCTCCAGCAGCAAGATCAACTCTTCTTGCAACTCCTTCAACTCCTCGGGTGTAATCAAGTTAATACTGGCAAAGAACAACATATCCGTCACCAGATAATGAAACACCAGATGATCAAGAATATAAAAAGAGGATTTAACACACCGCATTCCATGTAAAAAGTCCTGTTGAATCCTAGCTAACCGATCGTTAATCACCACCTCACGAAAAGGTTTCACCGTATCCACGTTGCTATATTGATATAACCATTTAAATAAATAAAAACGCGTGATCCCGGGATAATAGTAGCAAAAAGACTTGGGAAGAGTGTTCGTCGAGAAACCGGCCTCCCAGTCCGGTTCATTCTCCGCACAAGCGAATATCTCGACGAAATCCTGCATCATCCGGAAATCCGCATCAAGCGGGTTCGCATACTCCACCAATTTCAATTGAAACGGACGACTCTTACATGTATCCGTTTCCGTCAGATTATCCAGAGAAATTCCCAACTCCTTGGTGATAGTCATAACCTCCATAAACGTGAACGGGACCTCGCCGCGCAACCGACGATAAACCGCTTCCCGTTCGATATACAACATATCAACCAAAGTATTTGTCAACTTAGCCCCTTGCGGTACTTTCTTTCGCAATTCCGCCAGGAAACTTTCATACAGTGAAACATCTTTCATACTTATACACTATTTTCATAAAGAACTCAAGTCAAAAGTATGGAAAATACTCCCAGATCCCCGAAACACAAGAAACATAATGCGACTATTTTTGACACGCACCTTCTCCATTTCCTCCCAATTCAAACATCCAACATTAGCACACCGTTCCTTCTTTTAAAAATAGCCATTTTTTCTCGCTCCTCTATTCTTCCCCGCAACCAACAAGAACAAAAACAAGAACAATCTATTATTATTGTAAAACAACCAACATTCACATACAATTATAGATTACTTGGATTAATAATAATCTTGTACCTTTACATCAACTTAATGAAACAATAATAAATAAATAAACTTAGAAATAACAGACATCGAGTAAAATCAGGTTCATTAAAACCATTTCTTTTTTTTTCATAATTCGTTAACTGTGGGATACGTCCCTTGTTTAACTAAAAAACAAAAGCTCGCAAACAGCTGACCGTGAGGGTCCCTAGAGCTACCGGGTCCGCGAAATCTTCAAAACAATAACCCAAATACACACACTATCAGGTCGCGGACCCACTCTTTTTTAATCACACCATAAAACTTACCACGTGCTTTAACCCAGACAATTACGATCATTCGTCCCGTTCTGACGCTCCAGCCAGTCAAACATGATCTGGTAGACCTTTCCCCGGACCTCCTTGCAGGATAGAACCAAATCGTGCAGACCACCCAAGACCGACATGATCTCCACCTGTCCCCGGATATTCCGTGCTACCTGCTGAATGTCTCTCACGTTCAATATAGCATCGCGGGACTGCACTTGTTCCTCATTCGAGAAATTCGAGACTGACCTCTCCGAATGTAAAACCAGCACGGGTTTTCGTACTTCAAAAGGTTGCCTCAACTCCCGTTGTGCTTTATGAATAGCCCGAACCCATCCCAAATTAATCCGGGGTGCAACATGCGGTTTCCAAGCCAAGTTATACTCCCACTCTCCCCGACTCTCCCGGTGCAGGAATTTACCATATTGCTCCGTGAATCCTCCGGCAATCTTTATCCCCGGTAAAAAACCTCCCACAAACGAGGCAAACGGGATACACTTCTTCACAAACCAACTTTTATTAAAATCAAAAAAAGGACTGTTCAACATGATGCCGTCAAAAAGAGAACTATCCCCGTGTTCTTTAGCGTAAAGCGTGGCAATCAACCCGCCCGTGGAATGTCCTAACAAAACGGTTGTCCGGCTTCCCTCCTCCCGGATCATTTGCAAAGCGAATGTGATCTCCTCGAAATAAGCCCGAATATCCCGGATGTCATTAAACTTTTGATGAGATAACCATGAACGCCCGTATTTTCGCAAATCCAGCGCATAAAAATGAAATCCCTGTTCGTTAAAACGGAAAGCTATTTCCCGTTGGAAAAAATAGTCATTAAAACCATGAATATAAAGCACCGCCCGTCCATTTCCCGAATCCGACAAACGGCGGACAAGCGTGGCTATCGCCCGCCCCTCGTAATCATCGCACAAAGAGATTGTCGCTCGTTGAAATCCCTCTCCCAATATATCTTCCTCGTAAAAAGTGTCCATACTCGTGCCTTTTTTTTGTTCTTCCGACCGGACCATATACCCCATGCTCCCGGTCACTTTGCCATCGAAATTAAGTATAAATTTTCATACTTCTACACATTCGCCTATATTTTCAATATATCCCGCCACCCGGTAATCTCGAACTTAACGTACTCGGCCACGATTTGCTCAATTTCCTGATCCTCTATCTTATGCATGATAATTTCCTCGAACAAAGTAAACATCCACACGGAATGAAGATGGATAAAAAAATCAGAAACCGTCACGTTCAGAACGGGATACCTGTATTTCATTTCCGAAAACCACTCTTTCACCAACTCAGTGGAACGATCGGTAAAACTTTCCCGGAAATTCGCAAGGGATGATCCCTGAGCCCGGAACAACAACAAGATCATCAATTCCCGATAGCGACGAATCAGCACGATATACTCGTCAACCGCCTCCCGAAGATAAACCTCGCTCAATATCTCCATCACATCGGCCCCGTAATGCCCGTGATGCTTTTCCAGCATCCGCTCAAAAGCATGGGTAACGGGATACACGATCGAGCAAAAAAGGTCATCCTTACTACTAAAATAATTATAAATATTCCCCAACCCGACTTGCGCCGTCTCGGCAATTTCACGCATGGACGTTTTCTGAAATCCTTTTCGTAGAAACAATTCTTCCGCGGACTTCAACAGCTCTCTTCTGATGTCATTCTTCAACTTTTGCATAGTTCGGTTCATTATTTAAATGTAAATAAACAAGTAATCACACATCCCGACAATCCCTAAAAATGATGATTTTACCCGTTCAGACTACTTGATATAGGGGGGCCCATATTTACTATGATTCAGAAATTTTCCATTAAAAATTCACTATTTTTAGGGATTGTCCCGTTCCTCCCGGAGTTGTAATTTTGTCTAAAATAAAATTCATATTACCACATGACGAAAAAAAAGACGAAAAGAAATGTTGACAAACAAAATATAACGCATCCCACAATCAAAATCACCCCACGGAGAGCTTGTAGAAATACAAGCTCTCTTTTTTTGAACGATTTTAAATATTGTTCTTTATTGCAAGACATCGAAAATTAATATAATAACCATGGAGAAGAAAGGATTTATCAACAAGTTTTTCCAAAACGCTGGAAAACCGGAAGGATTTCTCGGCAGAATGATATTAAGAGGTATGAACAAGGGACACGCCCCTCTGTCACGCTGGGCCAGATCCTGCCTAGTATGGCAACCGGAGTGGAACACTCTCGACATCGGCTGTGGCGGTGGGGCCAACTTATCGGAAATACTGAAACTATGCCCGCAAGGGAAAGTTCACGGCATCGACATCTCACAGGAAAGCGTGGCATTTGCCCGAAAGAAAAACATGAAACACCTTGGCACACGTTGTTTCGTGGATCAAGGGAGTGCCGACCGGCTCCCGTATGCAGACAATTCATTCGACGTTGTTACCGCTTTCGAAACAATCTACTTCTGGGGTGATCTTCACCGGGCATTTATTGAAGTGAAACGAGTGCTGAAAGACAACGGATTCTTTCTAATCTGTTGTGAGGCAAGTGACCCGACAAACGAAACCTGGACAAGCCGCATAGAAGGAATGGTAGTACATCCAAGCAGCGAACTAAAATACATCCTTGCCCAATCCGGCTTTACCAATATCACCCTACACCGGAAGAACAAAGAAGATTTATGTATCGTGGCACAAAAACAAAGTTCAAACAATTAAATAATATATCATGAATACATTAAAAAAACTTCAGCAGTACATGGGCAATCGAAAAGCACTTTTGCCCGTGTCCATGGTATTATCTGCCCTTAGTGCGCTGGCAGGTATGTTGCCGTACATACTGATCTGGTTTATTGTAAGAGAATTACTCGCCCCCGGCGAAACTATCGTTTCCGGCAATATAGAAACTTACGCGTGGTGGGCTGCCGGTCTAGCCGTGGGCAGCGTGATTCTTTACTTTGCGGCCCTGATGGCGTCACACCTGGCCGCATTCCGAGTTGAATCCAACCTGCGCCGTGAAGCCATGCGTAAAATCGTACAAATGCCCCTCGGCTTTTTCGATTACAACACCAGCGGGCGCATCCGTAAAATCATTGATGACAACGCGGGAATCACCCACAGTTTCCTGGCCCACCAAATGCCCGACCTGGCAGCCACGTTCCTCGTTCCACTCGTTGCGGCCATACTCATCTTTTCATTTGACTGGCGACTCGGCCTTGCCTGCATGGCTCCCGTCATTATATCCATGATCGTGATGGGATTCATGATGGGTACCAAAGGACGGCAATTCATGCAAAGCTACATGACCGCCCTCGAAGAAATGAACACGGAGGCCGTGGAATACGTGAGAGGAATTCCCGTGGTGAAAGTTTTCCAGCAAACCATCTACTCGTTCAAGAACTTTCACAAAAGCATCAAAAACTATAATAAAATGGTATTCGGCTACACTCGAATGTGGGAAAAGCCCATGTCATTCTACACCGTCATTATCAATGGTTTCGTGTTCTTTCTAGCCCCGCTGGCTATCCTGTTGATCGGGAACACGGGAAATTACGCCCCGGTGTTACTCAATTTTTTCCTGTTCGTCCTCATCACCCCAGTCTTCTCTCAAAGTATCATGAAAAGTATGTATTTAAACCAAGCCTTGGGACAAGCGAGTGAGGCTATCGGACGTCTCGAAGACCTAGTTTCTTACGAGAAACTCCCCGTTCCGTCCTCCCCGAAACCGTTAAAAGACTTCAGTATTCAATTTAATCAAGTATCATTCCACTACCCGGGAACGACACAAAAAGCAATCGACGGGATCAGTTTCAGAATTCCCCAGGGGAAAAGAGTTGCCCTCGTCGGAGCATCAGGCGGGGGAAAAACCACCCTGGCCCGACTTGTTCCCCGCTTTTGGGAAACCTCGGAAGGCCAAGTGATGGTGGGCAATATCAACGTGAAAGACATCGCCCCGAACGAATTGATGCAACATATATCATTTGTATTCCAGAACACGAAATTATTCAAAACGACCCTACTTGAAAACATTAAATACGGCAATCCCACGGCCACGCAGCCCGAAGTCGAGAAAGCCGTGGACATGGCCCAATGCCGGGAAATCATCGATAAACTTCCCCTTGGACTGAACACGAAAATAGGCTCGGAAGGGACATACCTTTCCGGGGGCGAACAACAACGTATCATACTAGCCCGTGCTTTCTTGAAAAACGCTCCCATTATCGTACTCGACGAGGCAACCGCTTTTGCCGATCCGGAAAACGAACACTTAATACAACAAGCCCTGAAAGAACTGACCAAAGGAAAAACCGTGCTGATGATCGCTCACCGTTTGTCGAGTGTAACCGATGCCGACAATATCCTGGTCATAGATAAAGGAAAAGTAGCAGAACAGGGAACACACACCGAATTAATCCAACAACAAGGGATTTACAATCATATGTGGAACGAATACCAGCAATCCGTTCGCTGGACTATTGGAAAGGAGATCACTCATGCTTAACACGATAAAAAAACGTTTCGCCCTTTCAACACAAGGAGCGAAAGACTTCTGTAAAGGAACATTTTTCACCGTCCTGCTTGACATCGCACTGATGCTGCCGGCCGTTTTCGTATTCCTGTTTCTCGAAGACTATCTTCGCCCGGTATTTACCCCATCGGCATCCGTGACACACGGTATTCTCTATTATAGCCTACTAGGGCTTGCCTTCATGATCGTCATGTACATCATCGCCGTTTTACAGTATCGTTCCACCTACACCACGGTGTACGACGAAAGTGCCAACCGACGGATCTCACTGGCTGAAAAACTGCGTAAACTACCCTTGTCATTCTTCGGGGAGAAAAACCTTTCCGACTTGACCGCCACGATCATGGACGACTGCACGGATTTGGAACACACGTTCTCTCATGCCGTTCCCCAACTATTTGCCTCTCTCATCAGCCTGTTACTGATCGCTATCGGAATGGCCTTCTACAACTGGCAATTAACCCTCTCCCTATTCTGGGTAGTCCCGCTGGCTATGGCTGTTATTCTCTTCTCGAAAAAAGCAATCCTCAAAAGTAACGAAACCAATTATCTGAAAAAACGAGCCGTAACCGAACATATACAGGAAGGACTGGACACGATTCAAGAGATTAAGTCCTACAATCAAGAGTGTGATTACTTGAAAAAACTGGACGTAAGAATCGACACCTATGAAAAGATGCTGACTCGCAATGAATTGACCCTCGGCATCCTAGTAAACGGTTCCCAAAGCATCTTGAAACTCGGACTGGCAAGCGTGATAATCGTGGGAGCCAACATGCTGGCAAACGGCAGTGTAGACCTGTTCACCTACTTGATATTCATGGTGATCGGTTCACGGATTTACAACCCGTTAAATGAAGTCATGAACAATCTCGCTGCCTTGTTCTATCTGGATGTCCGTATCAACCGGATGAATGAAATGGAATCACTCCCGATCCAACAAGGAAACACGAACTTTAAACCTGAAAATTTCAATATAGAATTCCAAGAAGTTGACTTCTCGTATGAACAAGGGAAACCCATACTAAATAAAGTTTCTTTCACGGCAAGACAAGGAGAAAAGACCGCCTTGGTTGGCCCATCCGGTAGCGGCAAAAGCACCGCGGCCAAACTGGCTGCTCGCTTCTGGGATATACAATCGGGAAAAATAACCCTAGGCGGACAGGACATCAGTCGTATCGATCCGGAAACCTTGCTGAAAAATTACTCTGTCGTATTCCAAGACGTGGTTCTTTTCAACGCCTCCATCATGGACAACATCCGTATTGGAAAACGGGATGCCAGTGACGAGGAAGTACTACGTGTCGCACGGCTTGCCCAATGTGATGAATTCGTCAGCAAAATGCCCCAAGGCTACCAGACCATTATCGGGGAAAACGGGGAAACCCTGTCCGGTGGAGAACGCCAGCGTATCTCTATCGCCCGCGCCCTGCTGAAAGATGCCCCGATCGTCCTGCTTGACGAGGCAACCGCCTCCCTCGACGTGGAAAATGAAACCAAAATTCAAGCCGGGATATCCGAACTCGTTCGGGACAAAACGGTACTGATCATCGCTCACCGGATGCGTACCGTGGCTAATGCCGACAAAATAATCGTGCTGAAAGACGGTCAGGTAGTGGAAAGCGGATCAGCAGAATACTTGAAAAAACAAAAAGGAATATTCGCAAAGATGATTGAAAGACAGATTACGAGCATAAATTAATCCAACTTCGTGTTCCCTTTCGAGAGCAAGACAATCCCTCACCAGGGAACACGAAGTTCCTCAATCATATCTTTACAAAACCATCCACACACATCAATAATCCTCCTCGTTCACTTCCCGCTGACTTATTCACGAGGTTCCGCTAAGAATAATAAACGCCTCCTCTCCCCCTACCTCTCTATTTCTTTATCATCCGAGCAAATTTATTCATATAACAACACCCTATGGAGAATACAGAAAAGATTAGGTAACCTACAAGTAAGCTTAGTTTAGAGAATAACTATCGCTTCACCACGTTCCCCTCCGCGTCAAAATAAATATTATGGTGACGTTTATACCCGAATGAATTTTTCCCGACACCATCAAACCTAACTTATAATAAAAAAACAAGGGAAATCCCACGGAAATCCTAGGGAAATAATCTCCCTTATTCGAAGATCATTCGAAGTTTCTTCGTGGCTCAAACATTACGGAATGGCTAGGCTCCGGGTAAGCATCGAATGATCTCTGAGGGAGCGAGATTATTTGGGTTAAATTACTTCTTTATCCGGGTTGGATTAGAGTAATATCACGGACGTAAATTTATATGGCTTTACCATTAGATGATCCCTTGTATCAGTCTCTTGAACAACTGCCACCCAAGATTTTTATCGTATCAACACGAAATTTAAACAGGTTTTTAATATTATAGAAATTTATTTAATTCTTCTACTAGCAAATAAACTGTAGTAGAAGATTCTTGTTGTGCCGGGTTGTTTCTATCAAACCTCTTTTTTTTTGGTCGCTTGATGCTTTCTATCAAATACGACTAATGGAACTGGGTAATTCATAATTGAAAATTTTAGTAATGCAAACGGTAATGCAAGCAGTAATGCATTGGTTACAAAAATATGCAGTCCATGACCTAAAGTTGGCATCTTTAGACATAGTTTTAACATACTTTTCATCCCCCAAAAACAAGAATAACCCCTTGATTGTCAGAGCAACAATCTCTATATCAACGCAAAAGGCGACTACTTTTGTAATCGCCTTTGGTGATCCAGCTGGGACTCGAACCCAGGACCCCAACATTAAAAGTGTTGTGCTCTACCGACTGAGCTACTGAATCCTTCAATTGTGTTTCTCAATTGCGGTTGCAAAGGTATATCTTTTTGTTTCTCTCACAAATTTATTTCGATTTTTTTTCACGCATTTTTTTCATGAAAAGAGTAAAAACTTCATTATGATTTAATTGAGTTTCCCGTTTCCTCGCCATAAATTCGGACAAAAGATAGGAATTGTCGGTATATTTTACTTATTTTACCAAACAATCACAAAAAAATCATTCATGAATACATCAAAAATTCTATTTTCTTTATTCCTTGTGCTATCTCTTTTAGTTTCCTGTGAAAAAGACAACAATCACTCGGAAGACAATGAATTAGCCACACGGATGAATCAATTCATTCAGAACAATTTATCTACATTCTACTTGTGGTATGCCGAAATACCGGACATTAAACCGGAATCAGAAAAAGACCCGAAAGAATATTTCAAGGCCCTCCTTTCTTCCAAAGACAAATGGTCCCTGATCACTGATGATGCCAACGGACTTCTAGAAGAAATGGCAGGAACAGGGGAAACTTACGGTTACGGGCTTGCTTACGGACGATTCAAGGACAGTGATAAATGTTTTGCCGTTGTTCAATATGTCTATCCCGGTTCTCCGGCTGCTGAAAAATTGAAACGAGGAGACATTATCGTAGAATTGAACTCGCAAAGCTTTACAGAAAGCGACCTCAGCAAACTTACCAATCCCGGGACCCTCAACTTGGGAATGGGAAAACAAGAAGGGAATGTCATAGCTCCTTCGGGAAAGACTGTCACCATCACTTCCCGGAAAATGGATGCAGACCCCGTTCTTATAACCAAACTCTTCGAACGGGGAAACCACAAAATCGGCTACCTCATGTACACCAATTTCACGAAAACGTTCAATACTAGCATTGTAAAAGCCTTCAACGAATTTAAGGAAGCCGGGATTACCGATCTTATACTCGACCTCAGGTACAACCACGGAGGTGACGATGACGCCTCCACATTCCTATGCAGTGCGATTGTTCCCAAAGAAAAAGCCGTGGTAGGTACACTTCTCTCCAAAGAAACATGGAATTCGCCCTGCCAAAAAATATTCGAAAGTGATTCCCAATACGGAAACTTACTTAACAGGTTCTTCGTGGAAACCAATTGCAATCTGGATTTACCCTCCCAGAAAGTATATATCTTAACCTCAGGCGAAACTGTTTCTGCCTCCGAGTACACGATTGCCTGCCTTAAAGCATTTATGGATGTCGAACTCGTGGGAACAAAGACTTACGGAAAATACGTCACCATGTACGCTTTCTCCCCGCAATATGAAGAAAATGGGAAATTAGTGGCAGATAGAGAACTGGCCAACTGGTTAATATTTCCGGTATGCTCTCGATTCACCAATATTGACGGGTATCCCAACTCCTTGGAAGGCATGACACCTCAACACGAGGTTAAAGAGGATCTTTTCAACGGTATTCAACTTGGCGATGAAAACGAACCCTTACTGGCAGAGGCCCTATCCCTCATTTCCGGAACACGACGAATGCAAGCAAAAGGCAGAAGCATTGAAACATCCCCTGTATTTAATATGCTCCCAAAAGCATTTAATGACATCAAAAGCAATCGGATAATTCACGTAAAATAATCAAATCAATATAGCAACTATTTAGTAAAATATTCATAACTTGTGATGGCGTTTATACAGCTAATATCACAACCATGTTTATCAGAAAATCGGAGAAAAAAGGAATCATAACATTGGGCATTCTTACCATGGCATTATTCGTGCTACCACGAACCATTCACAAGAGTGAATACCCGGTCTTCTTGATTCCCTATTCCCGACTTTCTGATACGACACAAACCGTCTCCCCAAAACCTCTTGTAATCGAACTCAATTCCGCCGACAGCACGGCATTGGTCAGTATCCGGGGCATTGGCCCATACTACGCCAGCAAAATCCTGCGTTACCGGGAACAACTGGGCGGTTTTCACGCCACCCGTCAACTCAAAGAAATTAAATTTCAATACCTGAACATAGATTCATTACTTCCCCATTTCTCCGTGAATCCTGCGCTAATCCGAAAAAAGGAACTGGACACCATGAGTTTTAAAAACGTTTTACATCACCCCTATCTAGTGTACGAAGATGTTCAACTCATCTTCAACGCCAAACGAAAATTCGGTAAGATTGACTATTCTACCTTGGAATCCCAAAATATTTTACCATTATTTAAACTCAAAAAAATAAAACCTTACTTCAAATAATTTTGTATAACTTTGTATAGAACAATACATGATAGTTTGTCGTAAATAATTTACAACACTGTCATTTACAACGCAAACAACACACATAACTTATAGCGTATGAAAAAAGTATTTATAACACTAGCAATTATTATCGTGCTAATTATTGTCACACTGATGGTTATACCCGTCTTTTTCAAAAGTGACATCCTACGATTAATCGAGGAGAAATCCTCAAAATACATCCAGGCCGAACTGGCTATCGGGGACGTACATCTGAGCATGTTCAAAAACTTCCCGAACCTAAGCGTATCCTTGGATAACGTGGTCATTTCCAAGGAAGAAACGAACACACGGGACACTTTAATCAATATTCCTCTTTTCGAGGCATCCGTAAATTTACGTTCCTTAATTTCCGGTAAAGAAATCATAATCAATAACATTTTATTAAAAGATTGTGATTTTATGCCCAAAGTCAATGCCGAAGGAAAAGCCAACTGGGACATCATGGTTCCTTCCGACACGACAGAGGTGAAAACAGAAGAAACTCCCGTGGAAACCAAAGAAGAGTCCGGTTCGGAAACTGCCATCGCTTTCAACAACATCGAAGTGCGTAATCTGATGTTAAACTACCAAGACGAACAAGCACAGACATTTGCCCGGGTCGATGCCGTGAACATGGCCTTACAAGGAAATTTTTCCGAGACCAACACCATACTAAACGTGTTATTGGAACTCAAAAACATATATTTGCGTCAAGGTAAGAGTGTGTGGGTAAACAACACTGATTTCAATTGGCAAGCCGAAATCGGTGCCAACTTGAAAGAACTCCAATTCGACATCAAGAAAAATGATATGTCATTGAATGACTTGAAACTGGATTTAACCGGAAACATTGATATTGATGACGACAAATACACGATGGACTTGAATCTGAACGCACCCGACACGAAATTCGAAAGCCTGTTAGCGCTAATTCCTAAAGATTTCCAGAAAGAAATCGAGGGGGTCAAAACTTCCGGAGAATTCCAACTCAGCCTATCCGCGAAAGGGGAATATTACGAGAATCATCTTCCCGCTTTTGACTTGCGTTTCAACATTCTGAACGCAAATCTGAAGTACCCGGACCTTCCCGAATCGGTTGAAAAAATCAATCTGAAACTGGCAGTAACCAACCCCGGCGGAACCATCGCACAAACCAAGGCAGATTTAAGTACTTTGACCTTCACGGTTGCCAACAACCCGTTCAGCATGAACCTGCTTGTGGTCAATCCGGACGACCCGACATTAAAGGGCGGCATGAAAGGCGTTATCAACTTCGAGAGTTTGAAAAAAGCCTTACCGTTAAAAGACATCACGTTAAACGGTATCTTAACAACCGATCTCTCCTTTGACGGGAAGTACCAATATATCGAGAAAGAACAATACGAAAAGTTCACGGCAAATGGTAAGATTGCCCTGCAAAACGTGTTGTTCAAGAATGCGGACTTCCCTGCCGGAATTTCTGTTCCCTCCGGAGAGGTAACCATCACACCCGCCCGGCTGAACTTGAAAGACTTGAAAGTAAAAATCAACTCTTCAGACTTCGCCCTAGCCGGCTATCTAGCCAACTACCTGCCTTACGTGTTCAAGGATCAGACCTTAAAAGGTAACTTCACCTTGAATTCCAACAAAATCGACTTGAATGAATTCATGGCAAACATGACGACCTCAGAGGCCGACACGACACAGGTTGCAACAACACAAAGTTCGGCCCCGGCAGAAGAAACATCAAGTGTACTGGCTATTCCGAAAAACATAGAACTGGCCTTCGGCACGAACATCAAAGAAATTTTGTTCGATAGCCTCGTGATAAACTCCGTCAAAGGAAACATCGAAACATCCGGTGGTATCGCCACGCTAAAGAATCTGAGCATGGATATGCTGAACGGGAACCTGATCATGAACGGGGCCTACAACACGGCAAACCCGGCCAAGCCTTCCGTGGACTTGAATTTACGGGTTACCGACATTGACATTCACTCGGCATACAACGCTTTCTCTTTCATCAAACAAAGCCTGCCGATTGCCATGAACTGCAATGGTAAAATATCTGCTGCCATGAAATTCAGCTCGGATCTGGACAAAGAAATGAGCCCGATCATGACAACGGCCAATGGTGGCGGTAGCCTCTCAACCAAGGGATTTGTCCTGAATGATAATCCGGCCATGACCCAACTGGCCAGCCTGTTGAAAAATGACGAGTTAAGCCGTTTAAGTATTTCCAACTTGAAAATAGACTTCAAGATTGAACAAGGAAATATTATTGTGGAACCGTTTACCACGAATATCGCGGGTAACCCGACCACCTTCTCCGGTAGCCAAACCGTTGATGGCAAAATGGATTACACGATGTCCATGAACATTGCCCGGAAATACTTCGGGAAAGACATTGACAACGTGTTGAAAGCCATCCCCGGAGCCAACAACATTCAATCACTGGACGTTGATGTCAAACTTGGTGGTACTCTGGATAAACCGACAATTACCCCCGATTTGTCTAAAGCATTGAAGAAAATAGAAAAAGAAGCCGGTAAGGAATTAAAAAATAACCTCTTGAAAGGCTTGGATAAACTATTCAAATAAAAGAAACGGAGGAGCGTAAAAAACATTCAAAAAAAGCAATTCTAAAAAGAATTACCACGCTCCTCCTATATATTTTTCCATCAATATCTCTTGCTGCAAGCAATGGATATCCCCGGCATAATAATCGGCCAAAGCGGCATCACACAATTTTCGGGCTCCCATCATAGCCTCTTTGCCATAGAATCCTGCAAATGAAAGTATATTCACCTGCACCTTTCCACCTTTTTCTTTAAACCGCTCACAATACCGGACAAGATCCTTCGCGTAAAACGGATACCGTTCCGGATGCGCCAGCACAGGACAAAATCCCCGTCCCTGCAAACCAAATAATATATCATCCACGTAATTAGATGGCCCGACAAAACTATGCTCAACTAACACTTCCCCCCGGTTCGATGCCATGATTTCTCCCCTTTCCAACACCTCCAGCATAAACTCCCCCATCCGGTATTCCGCCCCGGAATCCACCTCTACACGCACCCCCTCTTCCCGCAAGCGGGACTTCAACACGAACAACATACTCTCCACATCTTTCGGTGTATTTATCATAGCCGGGTAAGCCACGTGGGGCGTACACGTCAATCGTTTCAATCCCACCCGTTCCATTCGTTTCACGATCATCACGGCCTCATCCATCGTCTTCACCCCATCATCCAAACCGGGTAAAACGTGAGCATGTATATCATTTTCATACTCGAAAAAATATCGTTTACGTCTATTAAAAAACAACATGATCAAGAAATTTTACGATCTTTATTCCCGTTACCGTAACCGTATTGATAGCCGTATACATAACCGTATCCGTACCCGCCCGATTCAACCTTTACCCCGTTGAGAACAACCCCTAAATCCGATAGGCGCTTATCTTTTTCCAGCTCGGATAAAAGTCTCAACGATTCCTTCCTCAATACATTAGCCCGCACCACGTAAACACAGGCATCCGCCAACTTACTCAAAGTAAAACCTTCTGCCAGCACACCCAGAGGCGGTGTATCCAGAATAATACAAGAATACTTCCCTCTCAGATACTCCAACAACTCCTGCATCCGTGGACTAGCTATCAATTGTACCGGATTAGGCGGTATAACTCCCCCGAACAAAACGTGTAACTCCTCGTTAACCCGCCAGATTAACTGCTCCGGAGTATCACACAATCCCGCCAAATAGGCAGACAACCCCTCCTGTCGATCGAAATCAAGAAAATTATGCAAACTGGGATTCCGCAAGTCACACCCGACAACAATCACTCGCCTCCCTGCCTTGGCATACGCGTTGGCCAGATGAGTTGCAACCATAGATTTTCCTTCTCCGGGAATGGTAGAGGTCACCATAATCACCGGGGACTTTTGTTGTTTAAGGATATAATTCAATTTCTCCCGGATCAACTGCATCGATTCCGATTGAATAAAATCCTCTTCTCCAACCTTTACCTTTCCATTCCCGACCTCCGGGAAGGTTCCCAGCAAAGGCAAACGAACCACTCGTTCGAGATCCTCAACACTCCTCACTTTCGAATCCAACATATCCATTCCCAGAATAATCCCCACGGGTATACACACGCCCAACATACACCCCAATAACAAAATCAACGATTTCTTCGGGCTTACAGGCCCCTCTCCCGCATCAGGATCTTCGATAATCTTCGCTGTCGGCACATAAACCAGTTTCGCAATTTCTGCCTCTTCCCGCTTTTGCATCAGAAAAAGAAACAAATTCTCCTTCAACTCCTGCTGGCGGGCTATTGCCCGGTATTGTTTCTCCTGCGTGGGTACCGAAGTCAATCGTTCGTCCACCGAAAGACTTTCCCGTTCCAACCCTTTGATCTTTATAATCAATCCCTTTTCCACGTTTCCGATGGCCTCCCGGATACTACTCTTCACCCCTCGCAACTGCATATCCAACCCCGTCACGATCGGGTTATTCTCCCGGGCACTCAACAATAATTTCTCGCGTCGTAATATCATTTCGTTGTAACGAGAAAGAGCATTATTCAACCCGTCATCCGTCAACCCCATATTCTCCGGTAACAACGAGAACTCCCCATCCTCGTTCTTTTCCGTCAGCAATCGAATACTTCGCACCACGTCCAACTCTGTTTGAGCCTTTAGTAACTCCGTTCCGGCCAGCTTTTTCCTTTCCATGGCAAAAGCCGCGTCAGAAGTCAGATCCGTCAGCTTATTCGTGCGCTTAAAACGTTCAGCATCATTCTCAATTGTCCCCAATTCCCCGTTTATTACCTGCAAGCGAGCATTAATAAACTCCACCGTCTTGGCCGAAACCTGTTGTTTATCCGTCACCCCGTTCTGGTTATAGCGATCCACCAAAGCGTGTATCAACTCAACTCCCCGCCCCGGAATCGGATCTTTCAACATAATTCGCACGGCATTCGTATTTTTTTCCAGCGGCATGATACTCAAATTTTTATAAAAAGCCTTCGTGGCCGTTTCGTATGAATCCAAGTTAATTCGGACTTCCCGTAATTCACTCCCCATGTAGTCCGCATTCTTTTCCACGGAGATACAATAATCCCCCATGGAAATACTCTCCGAAAAATGTCCTCGCCGGATCACCTCTCCCTTCGGGTCGGTCACGACAATCTCGTCATTTGCAGTCAAAAGAACATACAGACAAGTATCCTTTATACCCTCCGGGTGATCAACCAATATCTTCACGGGAGAATCATTATAAAGTTCATGATCCCGGAAAAAACATTCTTGAGTATAACGTATATTTAACTCCAAATCCCGAACCACCTCCCGCATCAAATTCTTCGACTGCAATTCCACCATTTCATTCTCCACGTACACATCCCCCGCCCGGAACAACCCCAACTCCTTCATCATCACGTTTGTTCCCAACTCACCTTTTTTCGTGTCACTAATCATCACCTTCCCGTGAATATCATACACCGGCGTACTGATTAAACAATAAAATAGTGCCGCCGCCAGACACAGCGGCACCGAAATGATAAACCAACGCCACCGGACTAGAATCTTATAAAACAACTTACCCAAGTCAATGACATCTTCCTGATCAGACTGTATTTCTCTACTAACATTCTCGTTCATAAAATGGTTATTTTATAGATTCATAAATAGTTGCAACCAGCTCTTCCGGTCATCATCTTATTATTAAGGCCAGCACGGCCACGAAAGTGGATACACTTGATAATATATAAGGTAAGAAAGTTCCCGCATTGCCTCCCACGATTCGACCCCGGCTCGGTTCAACATACACCACGTCATTTTGCTGTAAATAGAAAAACGGGGAATGTAACAACTCACTCGAAGTTAGATCGACACGGGAAAACACCTTTTCATTCCCATCCTCCCGCATCACCAAAACGTTCTTTCTCTTGGCATTAATCTGTAAATCACCCGCCATTCCCAAGGCATCAAGAATAGAGATTCGCTCGCTGTTCACCTTGTAGCTCCCGGGATTACGCACCTCCCCCAAAACAGTCACCTTAAAATTCAGGAATTGAATCGTCACGATCGGGTTCTTCAAATAGCCGGACAACTTCTCCTTTAACATATCGGCCAATTCATTACGAGAAATCCCGTCCACCTGCAACTTACCTAAAACAGGAAAATCAACATATCCCTCTTTATCAACTAAATATCCTAAGGCTGCTTGCTGGTTTCCCGAAGTGACCTCTTTCCCTAAACCGATCATCGGGGTATTGAATGGTAAAGCTGCCTCAATGTCATCACACGACACGATAATCGACAATAAATCATCAACGTGAATCACGGTTCGATACTCACATGCCGCCTTAACTCGTTTATCCACTTTAATATCCTGTAAATAAACGACCTTTTTACTGGATGCACACCCGAGAATGCACATTCCACACACCCAAACAATAAACAGCTTATAAACAGACATATACACCTCTCTTTTTATACATTCACGCTATCAAAAAACCAACGATTTTTGATAGCGAAAAAAGAAAGGTAAAATCAAATAATCACGAAAAGTCACCTAGTCATAAAGGTATGTGTATGAATGACTAAGCAAAAAACGTAAATAAAAAAGAAGAAGAGGATTTATAATATTAAGAATCGTTCGTTTATTTGATTACAAATATAGATATTTTTTCATACACCTCTAATCATTTTCAATATTTTTGTCAATCACCATAAATTTAGAAAATTTCACTCACACATTTCATAGCCGATTTCGACCTATTCAACACCATATTTTTAACAAAATAGCAAATACTTCACTCGTTCGAAAAACAGGTTATCTCACAACTATGTTATTATTCTCCCTCGAAATATACCGTTTTTCAATTTCACCCTGTACACGGATGATTCGTAAAAGAAAAACGGTATTTAAACATCAAACGCCCCACCTCAATTTACATTTTTATATTAACAATCAAAACCGGGTCTCTTAAAATAACGGGCTTTGGGAAAAAAGTGATCAATTTCCAAGCCCAATTGTTCCAAAACCACGATCAAGTGAGATATATTCGGTTCAAAACTTGATAAACGCTCCCTCAAAACCATCCACGCATTTTGAGAAATCTCGACAGCCAACAAGGCTACCTTCGCCGATCCATTATAATCATCCTCTTCCTGCGTGGCATTAATCTTATCCGAATAGATATAATACCCATACAACGCCCTCCTAATCTTGGAGTGAATCAAATCCAGATACCAATTTACCTCCAACAACGCATCCCCGACCTCTTTCGTTCTGGGAGCATCACCTTCTTTTATCCTGGCCTCGTCAAACCATTGATAAATACTCTCTTGGCATTTCTCGGCCAGAGTCTTATAAATCCGGTCACATTTCACAAGATCTTCCTGTTCTATCTGCCTGACCGCCTCTTCATCCTCATCTTCCAAATCCTCGTAATCCTCCCCCCAGAATCCCCGGTCCACCTTCTCCGAGGAATAAATATCCTCTATCCCCATACCTCTTTCCTCCGCCAACTCTCGCAACACGTCAAAAGTAGAATCAAAAATATTTTTCAGACGGGCTAACGCCGACTCGTCATCATCCGGCATCTCCTCTCCCAAGTTCACTTTCGTACGCTCCTTCAGCTTCTTCCCCATCATGTAACTCATGCAACGAAGCTGCAATGGACAACGTTCACACCATCTGTCGCAATAATTGTAGATACCCGGCACGAAACCGGTATCTACAATCTTTTTTTCTTTTTTCTTAGGCACGTCCTTATAATCTTAACCGATTAATTTTTTATAACGTATACGTTTCGGGGTAACATCTCCCAAACGTTTTCTCTTACTTTCCTCGTATTCGGAGTAACTTCCCTCGAAATATACCACTTTAGAATCACCCTCGAAAGCCAGGATATGAGTTGCAATACGATCCAGAAACCAACGATCATGCGACACGACCACGGCACAGCCCGCAAAGTTTTCCAATCCCTCTTCCAGGGCCCGTAACGTGTTCACGTCAATATCATTCGTGGGCTCGTCCAGCAACAGCACGTTAGCATCCTCCTTTAATGCCAAAGCCAAGTGTAAGCGATTACGCTCCCCACCGGACAACACCCCGCATTTCTTTTCCTGATCCGTCCCGGAGAAGTTAAATTTGGAAACATAAGCCCGGGCATTCACTTCCCGTCCTCCCAGGTTTATCAAATCACTTCCCCCGGAAATCACCTGATAAACCGTCTTCTCCGGGTCTATTGCTTTATGCTGTTGATCTATATATGCGATCTTCACGGTCGGCCCAACTTCAAATGTCCCCTTATCCGGTTGCTCCACGCCCATAATTAAACGGAACAAAGTAGTCTTTCCCGCACCGTTAGGGCCGATCACCCCGACAATTCCGGCCGGAGGTAACTTAAATTCAAGATCATCGAACAACACTTTATCCCCGAAAGCCTTCGCCACATGCTCGGCCTCGATCACCTTGTTTCCCAAACGAGGACCGTTCGGAATAAATATTTCAAGCTTTTCTTCTTTCTCCTTCACGTCCTCATCCATCATCCGGTCATAAGCCTTCAAACGGGCCTTACTCTTTGCCTGACGAGCCTTAGGAGCCATACGTACCCATTCCAGCTCCCGTTCCAGCGTCTTCCGGCGTTTGCTGGCCTGTTTTTCCTCCTGCTCCAATCGTTTTGCCTTCTGTTCCAACCAAGAAGAATAATTTCCTTCCCATGGAATTCCCTCACCCCGGTCTAGCTCCAGTATCCAACCGGCCACGTTATCCAAGAAGTAACGATCATGCGTCACGCAAATCACCGTACCGGGATATTGATGCAAGTGTTGTTCCAGCCATTCCACAGACTCGGCATCCAAATGGTTCGTCGGCTCATCCAGCAACAAAATATCCGGTTCTTGCAACAACAAGCGACACAAGGCCACCCGACGACGTTCTCCCCCGGAAAGGAACTTCACTTCCGCATCCGGTTCAGGACAACGCAAAGCATCCATAGCCCTCTCCAACTTCTGGTCAATCTCCCATCCGCCGTGATGCTCGATCAATTCTGTCAACTCCCCCTGACGAGTCATTAACTTATCCATCTCCTCATCACTCATCGGTTCGGCAAACTTCATGTTCACCTCCTCGTACTCCTTCAACAAATCCATCACCTCCTGAACACCCTCCTGCACGACCTCTTTAACGGTCTTGGAATCATCCAACTGAGGCTCCTGTGGCAAATACCCGATAGAATGTTCTTTCGACCAGATCACCTTACCCTCGTAATTCGGGTCTAACCCGGCAATAATTTTCAATAACGTCGATTTTCCGGAACCGTTCAAACCGATCACCCCGATTTTTGCCCCATAAAAAAAGGAAAGATAAATATCCTTTATAATCTTTCTTTGAGGTGGTATCGTTTTACTCACCCCCATCATGGAAAAAATAATTTTCTTCTCGTCTGTCATACCCATTAACTTACACGATATTATGTTTCACTTCTAGCACACAACTAATTATCCTTAAAATGGATACAAAGATATATTATATCTTCAAATTAAAAAAATATACTTAATCCGTTATACGAAACAAGCGTGTATTTTGTTTCAAAATTCTAAAAGAAATTCACAATTATTCTTTAACAAGACACTTGCCCCCTCATCAAACATAATTCATTCAAACATATAACAAACTAGCTATCATAGCCATTACACAAGAATCCCCGGGAGCCTTCTCTCTCCCGGGGATAAAAAAACACAAATCTCTATAAATTAATTAATCGAATAAATAATTCAATTTTAACACTAACAATCGATAATGTTCACGTGTTTTATCATTTCCTGTATTCATCCGACTTTTGGCCGTGTTGTATGTTTTTCGCAAATATTTCATCACGATCGGACGCTTATTTGACTTGTCAATTCTCGGAGATAACACAATTTCACCAAGAGCATCCACTGCATCAAAACTATGATGAGACTCGCAATAGGCATGACAACTACAAGTTGTCTCGTTCAACCATTCTCTCAACGAATTACTCCCGGCACTCTTGAACTCACCTTTATCCATGTACCCGGTCAGATTTTCCACGAAAGAATTCTGGAAAGCCATATCTGCCAACTGCAGATTACCGGTTTTCTTGGTAAACATCTCGTCAAAAATAATTCCCAGATATTCATCCAACGTGAATACATTCTTTCCGTCCACCTCGTTTATTTGCAAGCGCCCTAACGTCTCCCGGGTCAACATCTCGTTGAAGAATTGCGTTTGAGCCACGTAGTGCTTGGCTGTCGGGCCGATAATCGCGGTAATCTTATCATTAATAATCCAGTCCTGCAACTCGTTCAAATTCTTCAACACGAACTTCAACGCCGCGATCTGTTTTGCCTTGGGAACATACTGGTAAAGAGGTTCCGGATCACCATAATATTTCGGATTAATATACATTCCCCCGACACTCACCATAGCGTGATCCATAAACCGCACGAACTGACCGATAATCTCCTTATAAGTACTTTCAACAGCCGCGTACCCCTCATCATTTACAGCCATCCAATCCACAAAATTAGCCGCCACATATTTCAAATTCTTAAGACCATAAGTATTTGCTTTCACCACATCATCCCCTAAATCCTCTGCCATGGAACGAGGGTCAAAATTAAATTGAAACACCTGTTTCCCGTAAAAACACATCTTATTTCCGATCTGTTCTCTCACCCATCCCCGCAAAATTTCTTTCTCATCATCCGCACTCTTCACGTTCGGGAGTACCTGATACCCGTATTTAATAGCAAATTTATCATACTCGCCAATCAGAGGAGGAGTCAACTTTACACCTTTCTCCAAATCTCCGGGCTGTGCCACATAGTTAAACCGTGCATAATCCATGATCGACGGGGTAGTCCCGTATTTTTGAGTAAATTCCGGGTCTCTCAACTTCTCTACCGGGTAAGCCGCTGATGCTCCAAAATTATGCATTAACCCTAACGTATGACCGATCTCGTGAGCCGCCACGTAACGCATGGCTTCTCCCATATTCTCATCCGTCATCACGGGACAACGCACGGAAGGATCTACCGCCCCGGTCTGGATCATTCTCCACTTGTTCAGCAAAGTCACCACACCGTACCACGAAATCACGTCTCCACACAAAATTTCTCCCGAACGGGGATCAATCCACGACGGCCCCATTGAATTCTCTCTTGTCGATGCCACAAAACGATAACAATTATAATGAATATCATCCGGATCAAAATTCGGATCATCTGTCGGGTAATCTTTCACGACAATGGCGTTCTTAAAACCGATAGCCTCGAAAGCGATATTCCAGTCGGCAATACCCAACTTCACGTATTTTCTCCACTTCTCGGGAATTGCGGGGTCCACGTACCAAACAATCGGTTTCACGGGTTCTACTAACTCTCCAGCCAGGTACTTATCCATATCTTTCGGTTGCAAATCCCACCGATTGATAATCCCGTATTGTTGCAAACGATCATGATGTTCGTCAAATAATTTACGAGACTCTTCAAAAAAGCCAATCCGTTCATCCGCATAACGGGGAACCATCGGGATCTCCGGCAAGATAATGATATTACGAGCCTCTATCGTGGTCAAAGGACCTTCTTTATCCGTCGTGTAAGTCATCATACTCTTCACGATAATATTATCTTCGAAAGCCTTGAATTCCTCAATCTTTGAACGGTCACTTTGGAAAGAGCCTCCAAACGGTATCATCATACGCACTTCAGCAGGAAGATCCGGGAATGGAGAAAACTCAGCAATCGAAGACAAAAACAACGGAGTAGCATCAATCACACAACTGGAAGAATCTTTTGACATCACCTCGATTTTAAACGCTTTCCAGATCGGCGGGTTACTGTGTCTCTTGTAAGCTTCGTACATTTCCGACGACTCTTTGCACACGTAATCCAAATGAGGAAAATGGATATACACCTTATTCTCATCGCATGAAAATGTTATCAGCAAAGGGTCACGATTGATCGTTCCCGGATCAATCTGCCACGTGCGACTCGTGGAAGAAACCCGCGAACTAATCAAGAAATCCCGGCTCATAATCGCCTTCGGAATCTCCAAATAAATCTTATCCTTCTTCTTAATCACGTTAAACATTCCCTTCTTTACCACCGCATCCTTCATAAACTTCTCGTACTCGCTCGTAGAAGCCGCCTTAGAGGTGGAATCACTCGATTCCACCTTTTCCGTTCCGGCCTTCTTTTTCTTCTTTTTTCCCCAAGAAGAGTTTGAAGCATTTACACAAGTAACACTAAAACACAGTAATACCGTAATAATATATACAATACTTTTCATCTAATTATTAATTTATACCGTTAAAAAATAGTTTCTTGTAATCAATTCCTAAATTTGTCAAATCTGTTATGATTGCATCACATTTTTCTTTAATCTTCGGATAAGTTGTAGTCACTCTCGTGTATTCATCACTATCCTTTGTCAAGAAAAATATGAATGTATTTTTCAAATCGGTCGTTACCGATGGAAAATCCGTATATTTAGAACCTAACCAAGTAGTTCCAGTAGAAACCGTTACAAATCCTTCCGCGTACCCCTCTTCCTCTGTTAAGTGTTTATCATTTACCCGACTTTTCTTTTCATAAACAGACTCAAAAGTCTCACCAAAACTCATATCCTTGAATACACTGAGATAAGTGTTGAAGAAATCGTAATGTACTAAAGCCAAAAAGGCCTTTTGCTCCGCTAAATCTAAATTAGCTTTACCAGCCACGTTAACACCATAATAATTTATCCGAGCAATATTGTCTACAATCTTCGGGGTTAAATAAGTACCGGTATCATAAATAGTGTCTGCAATTATCACACTGTAAGGAAAATTCTCTTTTACAAACTCTGTCGTGTAGCAATCCAGAAAACCTGACTTAATAAGTTGAACTGTAGATAACAGATAATCTCTATTCGCATCACTCACGGGGTACATCTTCACTCCATTCTTTTCTGCAAAATTATACAGGTAATCGGATGAATCCGGATCTACAATAAATTCTTTTCCCGTATTAAAAAAGAATTCAGATACAATTTTCTTTACCGGATCAGTAGAATTTATATCATAATCACGACGTGGTCCCTCTTCTTCTACATGAATATTCTCCTCGTCATCACAACAACAAAATCCCACCAAGAACATCAATAATATAAATATATTTATCGCTTTCATAATAATCATCTTATTGTTTGGTTTCTACTCGTTCAAATCTCTCGATTTTATCGTCACTACGTTGAATTTCCAATGGTAAACTCAAAACATAATTCGGACTTCCGGCCTTCAAAACATAATGATTTATAACTGTCGGAGTACTATAATCCTGATAAAGATGTTCTATTTCAAGTCCCCACCGACGAATATCAAACCAACGCAATCCCTCGAAACTAAATTCTAAACGTTTTTCCAAACGATAGAATTCCCTCGCCTCATCCACAGAATTTGCAACTAATTCATACTCTCCCTTAATTCTTTCCGCACGTATCGCATTAACATCATCCATGCCCAATTCATACTCACCCTTTTCTATATATGCTTCTGCCCGATTCAGATAAGCCTCTTCCAATCTCAACGCTTGATCGTACGCCTCATTAGCCGTTGACGCTTTACAATAATTTTTTGTCGCAACGTAAAATATACCTTCATCGTAATTATTAAAATCATATTTGTCATAATATCGAGAAAAACGAAGATCATTCCCCTCATCATACAACCCGATTAATTCGCTGGATGCACAGAAAAAAGCTTTTGAATGTCTCATCAGATCATATCCAAAGCCAGTTGCATCAACATCTAATTTACCCCAAGAAAAAATCATTCCCGGATTGTTAGTATTATACACTTTATATACGACATCATCACTCGATATAAATTTTTCCAACGTGCTATAAGGAATAATTTCAGTCTCTGTCGTTTTAAGCAGATCATCAACAACCGTTATTACATCATCATATTTCTTCTGATATAAATAAACCCTGGATAGCAACAACAAAGCAGCATCCTTATTCGGCCTATAAATACCTCCTTTTTTTTGCCCTTTTTCAAAATAGGTGATTGCCGCTTTCAAATCCTCCTCCATCAACGTATAATTCTCGTCCAAAGTAGCTCTATTATAAACATTGGCTTCTACTCCAACATTTTCATTTATCGGAACCCCCAACGCAGTCTTCGCCTGCGCAGCGCTTTCATAAGGTTCTCCGTACAAGTTCACAAGATAAAAATAAGACAATGCACGCATAAACAGGGATTCTCCCAACAATCTATTTTTTACTCCTTCAATATCCTCATCTAATTCTTTGACTTGTTCAAATGTGATATTACACATCAATATCCGATGATAAAAAAAGCTCCATGCCTTATCATTTACTTCTACTTCATCTTTCCTCACCTGAGGCTCTTTAGCCCAAGTGAAATATGAAAACATCTCATCACGAAGATCTTCTTTCGATAGCCACATGGAAGACGACACGTAACTCATCGTTTCATCTGTCATATAAGATAAATAATTCATCAAAGAACCTTCCGTCTTATTAATAATTTCACCATAGACAAACTCGTCAAAATGAGATAATTCCTTCGGAATGATTTTATCTTTATCCTTGTATTCAAGAAAATCATCACATGAAGATAATCCTAATAACAATAATCCGATTATCAATATATTTCTCATTACTTCTATTATTTAAAATGACACATTCAAGCTAAAACTATACGTTGATTGCGGTGGGATTGCTCCAGATCCCAAAGTAGATTGTTCCGGGTCACGCCCCTTCAAATCCTTACTCTTAATTACAAATGGATTACTTACACCTAAACCAATAGATGCACTTTTAATATAACATTTACTCAAAAAACTTTTTGGTAAAGAATAAGTTAACGAAATAGATTTACATCTTAAAAAACTCCCGTCAACTACCCGTAAATCAGATTTATTATACATTTGCCAAATATTCGAAGCGATCACGTTAGTCCCTCCTTCCAAATATGCATATGAATTAATTGACGGAGAAACATCCGTTAATACCGGAATATCGGTGTATTTCTCGTCTCCTGGTTTTTTCCATCTATTCACGAATTCACTGGACATATTACTTTCCGGATAAGGAATACGTCCCCCACTCTCCTGGTACAAATCATTCAATCGTACCTTAGCCCCCAAAGACATTGCAAACAAAGTATTCAAAGAAATACTTTTCCATTTAAAATTCATCGACAAACCTCCCGTAAAATCCGGTTCTCGCTTACCACTATAAACAAACGCTGCTGCTAAAGCTTCCTCTCTGCTGGAAATAATCACGTTGCCCTCATCGTCAGTAGCCCTCACCCCGGCAAACGTTGGTAAACCGGATTCATCCAAACCGGTATAACGATAAGAATAGAAACTATTAATAGATTTACCATTACGAATTAACGAACCGTTTATATAATTATTGTATGTCTCCACACTCTCGTACTCGGAATTCGTTACCTTGTTATAATTTTTACTCGTGTTGAAACTAACACTCCATGCAAAATTTTTTGTTTTAACCGGAGTAGCCATGATCGATAATTCCCAGCCTTTATTACTCATCGTCCCGGCGTTCAACATCACGGATGTAGCCCCATTAGTTGAAGGTACAGACGCCGAAATCAACTGATCTTTCCCCTTCTTCGTGTAATATTCTACCGTGGCAGAAATTGCACCTTTGAACAGAGAAAAATCCAAACCCAAATTAATCGAAGTCGTCTTTTCCCATTTTAATCCCGGATTAGGTAAAGAAGACAATGTAGCAATATATTGCATTGATTTCGTATCCAACGATCCGAGAGAGATAATCATATTCGGATTATGGGCATCAGTTACATTCCCTTGCAAACCGTAAGAAGCCCGGAAAGACAAATCATTAACCCAATTCACGTTCTGCATAAAGGATTCATCTGCAACATTCCACCTACCCGAAAACGACCATATAGGTAAAAAACGAGCAGACTTATCTTGTCCTAATTTATTAGAAGCATCTCCACGAACATTAGCACTCAATACATATCTTCCCCGAAAACCATAAGCAAACGTGGCATAATAAGACATATTATTCGTCGTGTTATCCATGACCGTCGGAACATTGGATTTACTATAATTTGCATAACCCGTATAGTCCACGGGATCAATCCCTATAAATTTTTTACCTCTATCATGCAAGTACCCATACGACTCACTATTAGTCCCGTCATACTTACTTCCCCGCACCTCCAATCCTGCACTGGCAGAAACGCTATGATCATTCCATAACTTATTAAATGATAAAGATGTTCGCACCGTATAAGATGTATTATTCGTGTAATCTTCATCTAAAATACCACCAAAAGGCAAGGAAGAATGAGATTTAAAATCTTTAAGATCATCGCCTTGGGGTTCATAACCGTAAGCTGTTCTCCTTAATGCCGAAACTTTATAACTTTTATCTGTTGCCCAGTTATTTTGCTTATAAGCACTCGTATTGTAACCAACCACAGCATCCCAACTTAACCAATCCGTAAGTTTGGAACTCAAATTCATAGATACATTCAAACTATTAGTCCTATTTTTGGACCCGGTTTCATTCAACTCGTTTATAACATTATACATCAAATAATCAGAACCATACTCACCTTCTTTCATTGCATAGTAAGCTAATGTTCCATCCTCATTATAAGCAGGAATTGATCTTGAGGTTTCGAAAGCGTATTTATAAAGATCTATATAAGGTCTTGAACCATTTGTAGTTGATGCCGATAAACTAAGGCTAACATTTAGTTTATCATGGAAAAGCCTTGCATCCAGATTAGACATGAAATTAAAACGATTACTACTTTCTTTTAATGAAGCTCCTTGTTGATCGGAAAAACCAAATGAAAAATAATAACCCACTTTATCCGTTGCTCCAGACAATGAAAGCGTGTGACTGTGACTGAAAGAATTCCGAAATAACAATTTATACCAATCTGTATTCATCTCTTTCAACTCCTTCACTCCGGCATCAAACTCAGAACGAGTAATTTCATTATGCCATAGCTGGTAAATCAATCCCTCGTAACCAATCGTTCCGATAGGAACACCACTAACAGTTTGTAATCCTCGATTTACAATTTCCTCTGAAACTTCTACCCTCTCTTTCGAATTCATCAATCGCATCATATCCGTAGTCGGACGAGCAATCAAACTCATGGAAGTCGTGTAACGAAGGACAGGTTCCCCCAATTTACCTCTTTTAGTTGTAATAACAATCACTCCGTTTGCAGCTTTTACCCCATATATAGCTGTTGCCGAAGCATCTTTCAACACGTCAATTCGTTCTATATCTTCCGGGTTCAGACCGGAAATAGCGTTACCAATCAAATTCACATTGTCCATACTATTCAACTCCGTCACGTCCAATGGTACCGGATCTTCCAGAATTATTCCATCTAAAACCCACACCGGCTCACGATTACCTATGATAGAAGAAGAACCACGAATACGAATCTTTGGAGAAGCTCCTACTGTTGAAGATTGTTGTAAAACAGCCATTCCCGGGATTTTCCCCTGCAACATCTGATCCAGACGATTACCTATCGGCTCGATAATATCCTCAGCTTTCATCGTTACGATCGAAGACGTTGATTCCCGTTTATTTATCTTTTGATAACCTGTAATCACAACTTCTTCCATTTCGTTCGTTTTCTCCTTCATTACCACCTGTATTGGTTTTTCCGACTCAATAAAGACAGTCTTTGTTTCCATCCCAAGAAAAGAAAAAATCAACGCACTGTTTTTAGCAACCTTTAGCTGAAAATTTCCCTTATTATCTGTCGCTGTTCCCGTCACAGTTCCCTTGATCAACACGGATACTCCCGGAATCGGCTCCCCATTCTCATCCTTAACCACCCCTTGAGCTACAAGCGACTCATCCTTTTTCACCTCCTTAATCGTGATCAGATTTCCCTCGATTTTGTAAACCAGATTCGTTTCTTTAAAAATTTCATCCAATACCTGCGAAGGAGTAGCCTTCTTCATATCCAAAGTTATTTTCTTCTTACAGGCATCAATAACGGCAGTGGAATACACCAAGCGATAATTATACTTCTTCAACACCTCCAAGACCTCCTTCACGCTGGCCTCCTTCACGTTAATGTTTATTTTACCTTCTTCATTCTGAGCGTGAAGAGGCAAACTCAAACACAAGATAAAAAGACATAACAATCCTTGAAGGGGAATTTTTTTGACATGACTTCCCCAAGAATCAAACATTTTTTTCATACATTTGTAAATTAGAATTTAACACTTATGCCATTTTAGGCATGGGATGCAGCGAGTGTTGGTAGCACTCGCTTTTCCTATTTATATACAGTTACTACTTTTCCACTAATTTTAAATTTAGCATTACCAACATCAGAAATTACATCCAAGATCTTACCGACCTCGGCATATTTATCCACTCGAACAAAAAACTTCTCCTGCTTTGCATCCGCATTCTCATAGAATACCGTAAAGCCATACCATTCCGCCAATTGATCCAGAATTTTCTCCAATTCCACGTCCCGGAAAAAGAACATGTTATCCTTCCAGCAAACAATTTCTTCAACATCCACCTCGGTCACCGAGACCACATTCATCACGTTACCCACAATTGCTTGCTGATTAGGTTTTAACACAACTTCCGCATCACTCCCTTTCACTTGCACGCTACCCTTCACCAAAGTCGTTGCCACCTTTTTATCCGGTAAACACTTCACGTTAAACTCCGTCCCTAGCACTTGTATATCTCCATTCTCCGTGTGTACGATAAAAGGGTGTTTCTCATCTCTCGCCACTTCCAAATAAATTTCGCCCTTGCTCAAAAACACTTCACGGCTATCACCAACAAAATCTACGGGAAACCTCAATTGGGTCTCTTCATTAAACCAAACTTTTGTTCCGTCAGCCAACATCACGTGATACTCTCCACCCTTCGGAACCACCACGGTATTATACTCAACCACCACGTTATTCTCTGAAGAATCTTTCTTCGAATAAACAAGCTCATTTCCATTTGTGATGGCATTCGAGGTAACCTCTTTTTTACCCTCCACTCTCTGAAGTTGCAAGACAGAACCGTCTTCCAAAACCAGCATGGCCTGTTTACGAACCGGAACAGGTAATTTTTCTTCGACTTGATTTTGTACCACTATTTCCGGCTTTATTACATTTCCTTGACTTATGAAGATATAGACAGCAACAGCCACGGGTAAAATCAGAATGGCCGCGTAACGCATCATCTTTATCATCCGGCTCGGCTTTTTCCTTACCTCCATGATCCGTTCGTGAACCTCCCGGCTGGTGATCATCTTTTTCATTTGCCTGTATGCCTCATCATCAATATGCAGCTCGGCACGCAACTCTCGTAACCTCTCGGCATCCTCTTCCGACAAGCAATCAAAGATGTCCCTCGTGATTAATTTATGTAGTTCCTTCATCATCTTTTTGTCTTATATCCATGTTACACATGAACAACAAAAATGTATGAAAGAAAATTTATATTTAACTTACATTAACAATCATATTGTATACAAATATTATCTACCCAGTGAATGTGTGAACCAAAAGCGAGAACCCTTCCCCAGTTCAGAATTAACCCCGATGCGACCTCCCACCTGTTCCACGATACTCTTGCAAATAGATAATCCTAAACCTGTTCCATGAGCAAAACTATTCAATTTAACAAAACGGTCAAAAATCTGTTTCTGCTTTTCTTCTTCGATGCCCACGCCCGTATCCGTCACTGATATTTCAACCTCTCCATCTCTCAACGTATACCCCACGGCAATTTCCCCGGAAGTCGTAAACTTGAAAGCATTATTCACAAAATTGAAAATAACCTGCCGTAACCGATTCTTATCACTGTACACCCAGCATTCCGGCAAATTGGGAGCTATACACAAATCAACCCCGGCTGGAACTTTCACCCGGAGTGAAGTCACGACATCCTCGCACAACTGGCGCACGTCCACCCGATCATACACGAATTCAAAAGTCCCCGCCTCGATTTTTGATAAATCCAGAATATCCGAAATTAACTGCAACAACAATTCGTTATTCTCCTCCACGATACCGATATATTGCGCACGCTCACTTTCCTCTTGGACATAAGCCAATAAATTGGAAAAACCTACAATCGCATTCAACGGCGTCCGAATCTCGTGACTCATATTCGCCAAAAACGCCGACTTCAAACGATCCGATTCCTCCGCCTTATCCTTCGCCTTGATCAACTTCGCCTCGGTCTCCTTCAATTCCGTAATATCATAATTAATACAAATCATCTCGATCATTCCTTCCCGCGGGCGATAATCCCTCACCAACACGTTCACCCGCGTCCACGTGTAATGCCCATCAGCCCGTCGGATTCGCATATCATTCCGTAAATGCGTCCGCTTCCCGGCAATTACATCCGCCAAAAAAGCAAGCATTAAAGCCCGATCCTCCGGGTGAAAATGCGAGTGTACCCCGATAATCTGCGGCAGAGGTGTCCCGATCTCTTCTCCCACATTCTTATACCAACTATCCAGACCGTACCCGTTACGAGTCAAGGCGTTAAAATGCGCGTATCCGACTTGTGCATAATCCCCCACCAACGTGAAAAAATCCTTGAACTCCTGAATCTGGTTATACGCCTCCGTGGCTTCCGTCCGGTCCAGACTGATCAACAAATAATTGATCAAATTATTTTGCGCATCATACAACGTCGTCACCTTCGTCAGTAAATTCAACCTCCCCGTCTTCTTAGAAACATAAAGACCATTCAATTTCGAAAAATCATACACCAAAGAAAAACTCACATCTTCCCTTCTCTTCATCCTTTCCCTCATCTCCTCCGGTATAAGATGATTTTCAAACATATTAATTCCCAATGCATCCTCTTTCTTGGCCAACCCGAACATCTCAAGGTCTTTATCATTCAAATCGACAAGATACCCGTCTTTATCATACAACTCTATCCCGACCGGGATATTCTGATATATATTACGTAGCAAACGTTCACTCCGGTCCAACGCCTCGTGGGCAGAGAAGGTGTCGGTCATATCCGAAAACATTAACACGACCTCATCCTTGCAAGGAGAATACATCACTGCATGAAAATACTTATTTTTCTCTTCCAGATGATAATTTATATCCCGTACAACTCCATTTCGCATCACCCGTTCCAGATCAGGCACCCGTTCCGCAAAATGCGGATCAATCTCGCTAGCATATTTCCCGATCCAACTATTCCCCCTCGTGTTGTAAAGAATCTGAGCCATCGTGTTCGAATCCATGAAATAATAATCCTTCACGTGTCCATCCTCATCATAAAACAATTTCATCCGCACATACCCCACCGGCATATGTTTAAACAAATCAGCCAAGAACTTTTTCTCCTCCTGAGCCTTATCCTCCGACTTCCGGAGTTCCATGCAAATACTGATAATATTCACCATCGAGGCAAACCACTGGTAATCCTCATTTTTCCACACGTGAGGCTTATCCAAAATGTCGATACCGGCATACCCGGACACGCCGTCTTTTGAAAACATCGGGATAACAATAAGCGATTTCACCCCTTGCTCCGTCAGACGCCTTTTTTCCTCGCTTGCCTCTTCCGGTAACTCGTCCAAGCTAGCAAAAATAATCGGGGACGCATTTCCGGCCAACTGTTTCGTCCACCAAGGAATATTACTCATCGGGAATTGCTCCATGTAATTCTTTTTCTTGAAAGACTTGTAATTTCCCGCCTCGTAACGACAGGTCTGCGTGCGATTTTCCCAATCATACTCTATAATATAGGTACACCCCTCCGGATAATGCTGCATAATATCGCCCAATATCTTATTAATAACACTACTCACATCCCCGGAACGAAGCAATGAAAGCAACGAGCGAGAGATACTATTCTGCTGGGCAAACAAATTGTTCACACGCTCCATTGCCGTTTCCTCCGTATCCATATTCTCCGGGACATCAAGACACTCCATGAAACCACAGGTTTTCATATTCCCCTCGGCATCCACCTCCCTAGAACACAATTTTACTCGTACCCACACGATTTTTCCTCTCACCTCGATCGGGTAAATCTGGTCATATATATTCTGGGTTTTTCCAAAACGAAATTCGTTCACCGTTCGCAAACGATAATCCTCCCGGATCAACTTACGAAAATCAACAAAACTGATTATCCCATCTTCGCCCAAGTCTAACAATTCTCGAAGAAAATCAGAACAGACATACTGTTTTTTAGAGAAATCAGCTTCCCACCAACCCATTCGTGCCTTATTCAATAAATCTTGAACACGTCCACTATTGAACCGACCATTATTATCCACGACCTTACAAATTTGATTATATTCAACGCCTAATCCCACAAAAATAGTAAAATATCCTTCACTCCGGCTTTCTTTTCAAAATAAAACAGGCCGCTAAATTTCATTTTTCAATGCCTCTCGTATTTTAGCGTAAGCCTCTTTCTTGTAATGCCGCACGGTATTATACTCCATGCCAATTTGTTCGGCGATTTCCTTCGTGTCATATCCTTGTAAGGCTAATTCTAAAATACAACGCTCTTTTCGCGGTAAGCGACCGATCAGTTCGTACATATAATCATGAGTATCCACGACAACAAACTCGGTCATCAACTCGGGTGATAAATCCATGTATACCGGACGAGAATTACGAATAAAATTCAGACACAAATTTTTTACCGTGGAATAAAGATAGGAACGCTGTTCCGATTCATTTCGTTCTTCCACGATCTTGTCATAGCCATTCACGAAAGCCTGATGCACGATATCTTCAGCCTCATCAGGACAATAGCGAGCAGCATAAACACGCAATTCATGCCTCAACTTGCAATATAGTCGAGCAATAATCTTCTCTTTCTCTTCCGTCATAAATGCCGATCCCTACGAAATCCCCCGTTTTCTCACATAATTTCAAAACAGGATTAAACCTTCGTTTAATAATCCTCAAAAATAGTAATAATAGCACACAATTACCAAAATTGATGTATTTTTTATTCTTCCCTCAAAATCAAAAACATACATCAAGGATTTTTCTTTAGAGTAACGTCCCTGACGAAAACAGAAATCAATATTATTAAACGAACCATTAATGCTTCTTTTATCAATGACACCTTGACATACATTGATTATGTACTTCCAGTTCATTTCAACCAAGAAGATTTTTGCTTTTAAACTTTTCACCATATATTTGTGTGGATAAAATTCCTGACATGAGCGACTCTATTAACGGTATAGATACATTTAAAGAACTGTACACGGATTATTTTCAAGCCGTGTGGGGATTCTGCAATACCTATCTAAAAGACAGGGAACAAGCCATGGACGCCACGCAGGAGACATTTTTCAAATTGTACGAACGCTTGGATGATTCCTACACCAAGCGAAACGCGGTTGCCTTCATTTATATCACGGCAAAAAATATCTGTATGGATATCTTGAGACGGAACAAATTTAAAACAGAAGATGCCGAACAGTTAAAGGATGAGTTACCCTCTGAAGATTCGTTTTTAGAAGAAATTGCCACTCAGGAAATGATCCGGTGTGTACACTCCGCCATCAACCAACTCTCCGGACGTAGCCTCGAAATCGCCACCCTCGCATTAGAAGGCAAATCAAACCCGGAAATTGCGGACGTGCTGGGAATCTCTCTTAACTCCGTGAAATCTCTCAAAAAAGAAATGTACACCAAATTACGAAAGATTATCGGACACGAATATATTATCCTTTTTTTCGCCAAGCACTTGCTACACGTGGATAAATAAATTCTGCAAACCCGTCATTTCCATATATTTTTTATAACTTTTGTCCTATCTCAAATCCAATTAATCAGGTTTTCAGAAAGCATTTCTACCCATAAAAATAATAAAAGAGTAATATCACAGGTATTATAATAGAATTACTATCTTCATATTTATTTTTTATTTTCAATCTAATTCCTATAATAATTAGTGTTGAATAGGAGATGAATGGGAGTTGAATAGGAGTTGATACGATAAATATACATTAAATATAAGAAAAAATTATCTTATATAGGCATTAATATCCATATAACAGGGTTGAAAAAGTTTACCTGCTCCCGGTAAACTTTTTCCCAAAGAATATACCTGCATTTTTATCTTCTTTTCCTATCACGGAAAAGGAAAGCCCCGAACGGCAAACAGATTCCAGCAATAACGATCTGGTAAGCCCCGTATAAAACACGAGTGTCGTTAGCCAGCACGTTACCGGCAACCGACATACTCCCCCCTTCCTTGTCCAGACCGAGCGTGATCATCTGCCACAAAACCATGAAAGCGGCAAGCAACGAAAAAAATGATCCGAGGTATAGTAACCCCATGGACATATCCTGCTTTGCCTCTTTTCGCAAGCCAAAAAGAAAAACAAGGGCAAACATGATAAACGTAAACCAACCAACGGTTTGATACCCCATGATCATTCCCAAGCCACCGATTTCATACCAAGGTAGAAACGTCGCAATCATACCAATGATGGCGATCAAAAAAACGACAAATTTTTGCTTACTCATAATATCCGATATTTTTATTATCAATATAAATTTCACTCTTTCTAAATAGGGTTTACGTAACGAATAATGATGAAGTTATCAATACTTTATTTAAAACAAGTATAAACTCGTTTTTTTTGAAAATATTTACCGCTTTTACTTGAAAATCGCAAGAACAATGAGTAGTTTCGCGCATAAATATTGGAACGAGAGAAATATTCGAAGAAAGTGCGCTATAAATAAGCTAAATGATTAAAATATAATATCTAACTTTAATGTTTTTTTGTTATGAAACCAACACATATTGAACACATCGGCATCGCAGTTGCCAGTTTAGATGAAGCAATCCCATACTATGAAAAAGTATTAGGTTTAGAATGCTATGCTATTGAAGAAGTAAAAGATCAAAAAGTAAAAACAGCTTTCTTTAAAGTAGGACAAACTAAAATTGAATTACTGGAATCAACTGACCCGGAAGGCCCTATCGGTAAATTCGTTGAGAAAAACGGGGGTGGTATGCACCACATCGCTTTCGCTGTTGAAGATGTTCAAGCCGCATTGAATGATGCACAAGCTGCAGGTTGCCAGTTAATCGACAAAGCTCCGCGCGGAGGTGCAGAGGGATTGAGAATCGGATTCCTTCACCCGAAATCAACGTTCAGAGTATTAACTGAACTTTGCGGAACGAAATAATTTCTTTTAAATAATCAGCTCATATAAATTTTGATAATATGACAAATCAAGATAAAGTCAAAGAGTTAATCGAATTACGCGCGCAGGCAAAGCTTGGCGGAGGGGAAAAGCGTATAGAATCCCAACACAAAAAAGGGAAATATACCGCTCGCGAAAGAATCGCCATGTTGCTGGACGAAAATAGTTTCGAAGAGTTTGATATGTTTATAACACACCGTTGTTATAACTTTGGGATGGAAAAGACCAAATTCTTGGGTGATGGTGTGGTAACCGGACAAGGAACAATTGACGGACGTCTCGTATTTGTTTTCGCTCAAGACTTCACTGTTTTCGGAGGAGCGCTTTCCGAAATGTTAGCTCAAAAGATTTGCAAGGTGATGGACAAAGCCATGACCGTGGGAGCTCCCATTATCGGATTGAATGATTCGGGTGGTGCTCGTATTCAAGAAGGGGTTAACTCCTTAGCCGGATATGCGGAAATTTTCGAACGGAATATTCTCGCTTCAGGAGTTATCCCGCAGATCTCCGCTATTTTCGGCCCTTGCGCCGGAGGTGCCGTGTACTCTCCTGCCTTGACGGACTTCATCCTGATGACTGACCAATCATCATACATGTTTGTAACCGGTCCGAAAGTAGTGAAAACCGTAACGGGAGAAGATATCACAACCGAAGAATTAGGAGGTGCAGAAGTTCACTCCACGAAATCCGGTGTTTCTCATTTCTTGGCAGAAAACGAGGAAGAGGGTATCTCTATCATTCGCGATTTGCTTTCTTATTTACCTTCCAACAACTTGGAAGAGGCCCCGATTGCCATATGCAATGACCCGATTGACCGTCTGGAAGATCGGTTAAACGAAATAATTCCTGATAATCCGAATTTACCGTATAACATGATGGATGTCATTGAAGCTATCGTGGATAACGGAAAATTCTTGGAAGTTCACAAACGTTATGCCCGTAACATCATTGTCGGATTCTGCCGTATGGGCGGACGTTCTGTCGGCGTTATCGCTAACCAACCGAACTTCTATGCCGGAGTTCTTGACATTGAAGCATCTCGTAAAGCTGCACGTTTCGTTCGTTTCTGCGACTGTTTCAACATTCCGGTATTGACCTTGGTTGACGTACCGGGATTCTTGCCGGGACGTGTACAGGAGTATGGTGGAATCATCACTCACGGAGCAAAATTAATGTTTGCTTACGGAGAAGCGACTGTGCCTAAAGTAACCGTTACTTTACGGAAATCTTACGGAGGTGCTCACGACGTGATGTCATGTAAACAATTGCGTGGAGACTTCAATTACGCTTGGCCCACGGCACAAATCGCCGTTATGGGAGCTAAGGGAGCTATCGAGGTGTTGTATGGTAAAGAATTGGCAGCACTCTCTGATCCCGAGGAAAAAGCTAAATTTATTGCCACGAAAGAGGAAGAATACAACTCGGCCTTCGCGAACCCGTACAAAGCCGCTTCATATGGATACATTGATGATGTTATCGAACCGCGTAACACGCGTTTCCGCATTATCCGTGCTTTCCAGTCTTTACAGACCAAGCGCGTTGTTAACCCGATGAAGAAACACTCAAATATACCGTTGTAATTCATATGATTACATTAGCAATTAACTGGGGTTACGCACTCCTCGTTACAGGCGTGGGGATGGTAACAGTATTTCTGCTATTGATTCTTTTGATCTGGATTATTAACTTACAGACCAAGTTGACGAATCAAGTAGAAGATCATGCGAAAACAGTTCAAGACACGGAAAAAGCAGTAGTGACAACGGATACCCATCCGACACCTCACGAACAAGCTGCCATCGCTATGGCTATGCATTTATATTTCAACTCTCATGACGAGGAACCTCACGTGATCACGATCGAAGAAGTTGAAAAACGTTATTCTCCGTGGAGTTCTAAAATTTACGGTATGAGAAACCTTAATAAGTAAAATAAACAGATTATGAATAAATTCAAAATCACCATAGACGAAAACAATTTCGATGTAACTGTGAATGTAACGGATCATGACAAAGCTACAGTTGAGGTGAACGGTATATCTTATGAAGTATCATACGAAAGCAAAAACACGGTTGCTACCACAGCTCCTCGTAAACCTGCTGCCATACCGACTTCAACTACATACAAGAGTTCCGCTCAAAGTACATCTGCAACAAGTAACAAGACTACCTACATTAAAGCACCGCTTCCCGGAACGATTTCCGCTATTAGCGTGAAAGTTGGCAGTCAAGTAAAACGCGGAGATTGTCTATTAGTCATGGAAGCCATGAAAATGGAAAATAATATCGTGGCAAGTGTTGACGGTCAAGTGAAAGCAATACATGTAACAGCTGGTCAAAGTGTTTCTCAGGATGATCCGCTTGTTGATTTGGTTTAATTTACCGTAAAACAATTGAAAATGAGACAAGTGGAAAAATACCTGTTAAAAATAGCCTTATTACTCGGTATATTTATCATGCCTTTTGCCGCTAGTGCAGAAGAAATTGATATGGGCGAAAAAGTGTCTAAATTCTTAAATGACACGGGATTTGCCCAACTTTTCGCCGGGAATTGGCTATGCTTAGTCATGATAGTTGTGGCATGCGTGCTATTTTATTTGGCTATCGTGAAGAAATTCGAGCCGTTATTATTGTTGCCAATAGCTTTCGGTATGTTATTGACGAACTTACCCGGAGCCGGATTATTCCATCCAGAACTTTTTGATGGAGGACACGTACATTGGGCAAACTTCACTAATTCCAATAACGTTGGTTTGCTAGATTACCTGTACTTAGGGGTAAAATTAGGAATCTATCCTTGTATAATCTTTGTTGGTGTCGGAGCCATGACGGATTTCGGTCCATTATTGGCAAATCCTAAAAGTTTTCTTTTGGGAGCTGCAGCTCAACTCGGAATCTTCGCAACGTTCCTAGGAGCTCTCGCATTAGGCTTTACCTATGCTGAAGCTGGATCTATCGGAATTATCGGAGGGGCAGATGGTCCGACAGCTATTTACCTAACCTCAAAATTAGCACCGAGCTTACTTGGTCCGATCGCGGTAGCCGCCTATTCATACATGGCTTTGGTTCCTGTGATACAGCCACCTATCATGAAAGCGTTAACAACCCAGAAAGAACGGGAGATTGTGATGAAACAATTGCGTAAAGTATCTAAAAAAGAGAAAATCGTATTCCCGATCGTTGTAACCATATTTGTATCATTATTATTACCTTCTGCAGCCCCTCTAATCGGATGCTTGATGTTAGGTAACTTAATGCGTGAATGTGGTGTAGTTGAACGTTTGAGTAAAACAGTTCAAAATGAACTAATGAATATCTGTACGATATTCTTAGGTATCTCGGTCGGAGCCACGACTACGGCTGCTGCATTCTTGAATTTTCAAACATTAGCTATCCTGGTGATCGGAGTTCTAGCTTTCGGTATCGGTAGTGCCGGTGGTGTATTACTGGCAAAATTTATGAACTTGTTTACCAAGAACAAGATCAACCCGTTGATCGGTTCTGCCGGAGTTTCTGCAGTTCCGATGGCAGCCCGCGTATCACAGAATGTGGGACAAGAAGCTAACCCAGGAAACTTCCTGTTGATGCACGCCATGGGTCCGAACGTGGCCGGAGTTATCGGTTCTGCCGTTGCAGCCGGTATATTATTGTCATTCTTAGGATAACCTAATATTTCAGACTACCTCAAATTTACTTTGAGGTAGTCTTTTTATATTCTGTTCATTATACATTATTTTCTTTTAACCATAAACTAATTTATTCTATTCATGGGACTTAGAGGTTTCGGTAGTGACAATTTTTCCGGAGTATTACCGGAAGTATTTAAAGCACTGGAAGAATCAGCCTTCGGACATCAACATTCTTACGGGGAAGACAAATACACGGAAAAAGCCATCGAAGATTTCAAACAAATCTTCGGAGACGATGTTGACGTGTATTTCGTTTATAATGGAACGGGAGCCAATATATTGAGTCTCTCGGCTTTCACTCATTCATATAACGCGATCATTTGTGCGGAAACAGCTCATATTAACGTGGACGAGTGCGGGGCTATCGAGAAACAAACCGGCAGTAAGCTGTTGACCGTTCCCACATTTGACGGAAAACTCACTCTGGGATTGATACACAATCATATGCATGGATTTGATGATCAACACCACGCCCAACCGAAAATCATCTCGCTAACTCAGTGTACGGAACTCGGAACAGTCTACACGCATGATGAATTAAAAGAAATTTGTGACTTCGCCCATGCCCACGATATGTATGTTCACATGGACGGAGCCCGTCTGGCAAATGCCGTTGCATACTTGGGATGTACCCCGGCCAGCATCACGAAAGAAGTGGGAATCGACGTTTTAAGCTTCGGGGGAACCAAAAACGGCATGATGTTCGGGGAAGCTGTCGTCTTCTTTAACACCACGATGTCGAAAGAGGTTAAATATATCCGGAAACAGTTGATGCAGCTACATTCCAAATCGCGCTTTATCGCCGCCCAGTTCTCAGCTGTTCTAAAAGATAATTTATGGTTGAAATCAGCCGCACACGCAAATGCCATGGCACAAAAGCTCGCTAATGCGGCAGAGCAGATTCCTTCCGTGAGCATCACGCAGAAGGTTGAGGCAAACGAGATTTTCGCTATCATCCCGCGAGAAAAGATTACCAAACTTCAGGATGAATGTTTCTTTTACGTGTGGGATGAAGATGCGGCCGAAGTGAGATGGGTTTGCTCGTTTGACACCACGGAAAATGATGTCATCGAATTCGCAAACCTATTGCGTCAAGAATTATGCTAGAAGATGGATAGAGAAATTATTACCACAGAAGACGGAAGTACCACCCTGTATATACCGGAACTGAACGAGCATTATCATTCCATTCACGGGGCCATACAAGAATCTACTCATATATTTATAAAAGCAGGCATTGAATACTACGGGCAGAAGAATATCCGGATTTTGGAGGCCGGGTTCGGAACAGGTCTAAATGCTTTTCTAACGTTGCTTGAGGCGAGGGATAATGAACGCAAGGTGGTGTTTCACACATTCGAGAAATACCCGCTGACACCTCAGGAGGTGGAACAGATTAATTATTCCGACCTCTTCACCCCGGAAGATGCTCTCCTGTTTCAACAATTACATAATGCGCCTTGGGAAGAGGATGTTGTCATCACCCCTTATTTCACGCTCCACAAGCATCGGGCAGATTTCGAAGAAGTTAATTTTCACGAATATTTCGATATGGTCTTTTTCGATGCTTTCGCCCCCGACGTACAACCTCGCCTATGGACGGAATCTATGCTTACCAAGTTTTACAAAGCGCTTAAACCGGAAGGAATTCTCACGACCTACTGCGTAAAAGGAACCGTGAAACAAGCTCTTCGTAATATCGGTTTTAACTTGAAACGCCTTCCCGGTCCCCCGGGGAAACGGGAGATGTTGAGAGCAGTGAAATGATTTCATGATTTAGCGATTTCATGATTTCCGATCAGATGTTTCTAAAATCACAGAATCATTGAATCGACAATCACAGAATATTTTAAATTTTGCCCCGTGTTTTCCAAAGACTTAAAACAATTACTTGACGAGAAGTATTTAGAATACAATAAATCGGAATTCTTTATAGAAACCGATCCGATTCAGATACCGAAGTGTTTCGAAGGAAAAGAGGACATCGAAATTGCCGGATTTCTGGCAGCATCATTAGCATGGGGACAGCGGCCCACGATTATCAAGAAATGCAAGGAGTTGATGCAATTAATGGATTATGCACCCTATGATTTCGTGATGCAGGCGGAAGACCAAGACTACGAACGTTTCTGCAATTTCAAGCACCGCACTTTTAATAGCTACGATTGTGTTTACTTTTTGAAATCGCTAGCGAATATTTATCGCCATCACGGGGGATTGGAAACCGTTTTCACACGGGCCTACCAAAAGCATCAAGATATGTTTGAAGTTCTAAAAGAGTGGTATTCTGTTTTCACCTCTTTACCTGCCGAGACAAGAGTACTGCGACATATCGCTAACGTGGAGAAGGGTTCAGCAGCGAAGAGGGTAAATATGTTTCTGCGCTGGATGGTAAGACACGACGGAGAGGTGGATTTCGGCCTGTGGAAAGATATTCCCACTTCTGCCCTATTGATTCCGCTTGACTTGCACACGGGTAACGTGAGTCGTCAACTAGGCCTCCTTACCCGTAACCAGAATGACCGGAAAGCCGTGGAAGAACTTACTGCACGTCTCCGGGAAATGGATCCTGTCGATCCGATTCGCTATGATTTTTCACTTTTCGGGTTGGGGGCTTTTGAGAAAATTAAATAGAGATTTGATTTCAATGTAAGATTTACTACATTTGCTCGTAAATTCGTGGGGATTAGAAGTATGTTTTCGGAGGATCAATTTATGAGCCAAATCAATCGAAAGGAAACAAGAGCATTTAAAATCTTGTTTGAGGATTTTTATACCCCATTAGTTATATATGCCCTCCGGTTCGTGGAAGAACAATCAACTGCTGAAGATATTGTGCAGGAGCTAATCACAGATCTTTGGGAATCCCCAAATAAATATGCATCCTTTATTGCATTCCGCTCGTTTCTATACCATTCCGTCAGAAACCGTTGCCTCAACTATTTAAAACATAAAGAAGTCGAGAAACGATATATTTCTTACACGATGGCTCATGCCAATGCCTCAGATGAAGACGAACAACAGGAGATAGAAGAAGAAGTATATCGTTTACTTTTTAAAGCAATCAGGGAATTACCCGAAAAATGTAAGGCTGTCTTCGAATTACATCTGGCAGGAAAGAAGAATGAGGAAATAGCCTCAACGCTTCAGATTTCAATACTTACTGTAAAAAGCCAAAAACAAAAGGCTCTCCGACAACTAAAAGAAAAGATGGGAAATCTCTTTTATATCCTTCTTTTTTTAGAAATAATCTGATTTTTTCGATTTTCAGCGTGCTACTTTTAGTACCTCTTGTTGTCTCTATATAAAATAGGAGATAAAAATGTATGCTTAAAAATAAAAATCAAATCATTGACATGATTTTCCGTTACTTGACAAACAATCTAACGGAAGAAGAAAAAGAAGAACTTCATTCATGGAAAGAATCAAATGAAACCAACCGACTTTTGTTTGAGAAATTAACCTCAAACAAAACCTTTATCGCCAAAAGGGAAATGTACCGTCACGTGAATACACAACATGCTTTAAAGACCTTTTTACAGCACACCCGCAAACGAAGACTTTCTTTACACCTGAAGATCGTCTGCCGTTATGCCGCTATCATCATCGTACTTTTCACAATCGGTCTCATTCTCTATCCCAAGAAACAGGCGATCGAAACTACGTCAGAAAAAATTGAGACAGGCAGCCCAAAAGCTGTACTACTTGTCTCCGGAGGCAAAAGTATACAACTTCAAACACAGGAACACACGACAAACGAACTTCCCTCCTACGTACAAATCGTGGATAGTAATTCTCAACTGATATACAATAAAAAGCAAGACATTACCACACCAAAAGAATATCACGAATTGCAGGTATCACGTGGAGGCGAATACAAACTAACTTTACCAGATGGAACATTCGTTTATCTCAATTCCGCCAGCACGCTAAAATACCCGACTTGTTTCGATCCCGACAAACGCGAGGTACATTTATCCGGAGAAGCCTATTTTGAGGTGGCAAAAGATCCGAATAAACCATTCTACGTGATAACCGATAACATACAGATAAAAGTGTATGGAACAACATTCAACGTCAACACGCACGATCCTGACTATACTAGTACCGTTCTAGTTCAAGGTAAAGTTGGTGTTAGTATCGTCGGTAAAAAAGAGGAAATAATCTTAAATCCGTCTCAATTGGCCTTGTTTGATAAAAAACAACACAAAATCGATATTCAGAATATAAACCCACAGCAATATATTGCCTGGAAAGACGGCCTCTTCGTGTTTGAAGAAGAACCTTTGGAAAAAATCATGGATAAACTTGCCTTGTGGTACGATTGTCAAGTTTTTTACACAAACCAAGAATCACGCAACATTCGTTTTACGGGTTATCTAAAGCGATACGAACAAATTGACAAGATACTAAAAGCTATTGGTTCAACCGTCAGCGTATCATTCGAAATAAAAGGAAAAACAATCCTTGTAACGAGTAATGAAATGAAATAGTAATAAACAAAAGACGGAAAATGTTCCAGCATTCCCCGTCATTAGTTAAATCACGAACTGACGTTATTCCAGTAACATCAAGTTCATTTTAATAACAATAAAACTTCACAAAGTTATGAAAAATTATTGGATTAGGCCTCATTGCCGCATAGTACACCGGCACAAATTTCCATTAATCATGAAAATCTTTATCGTATTTATGTTATTCTTTAACATGAGTTTATCCGCTGTGACCTATTCGCAATCAAAGAGGGTGAACATCCGTTTACAGGAGGTTCCGATCAAAACTCTATTCGACGAAATTCAACGGCAAACCGGATATTATTTCGTGTTCAATTCAGAACAAGCGAAACAAATGGGAGTCTTCTCCTTGGATGTACAAGAAGAAACTGTCGAAAACGTATTGAAGGATATTTTGCATAACACGCAATATACCTTCAAATTCGAGGATGACATTATCATTATTGCACCCAAAGAAGTCTCCCAAGAACAACCTGTATTGAAAGGAACCGTCAAAGATGAAAAAAATCTGCCTCTACCGGGAGTGACAATTTTGGTAAAAGGAACCAGCAATGGAATTACTACTGATCCCCAAGGCAATTTCACGATCAAACTTCAACCGAATGATACTCTTGTGTTTTCTTTTATCGGAATGAAAACACAATATTTCCGATACACCGGGCAAAAAGAGATAACCATTATCCTTCAAGAAGATAAATTAGAGATTGATGAAGTTGTCGTTACCGGTATCTTTGAACGTAAATCAGAAAGTTTCACTGGAGCAACAGCGACATTCAAAGCAGAAGAATTAAAAAGAGTTGGCGGCCAGAATGTTCTCCAAAGCCTCAAAACACTAGATCCTTCGTTCTCTATTTTAGAAAGTCGTGATTACGGTTCTGACCCGAATCGTCTTCCCGATATTGAAATCCGGGGAAAAAGTAGCGTGATCGGTCTAAAAGAAGAATTCGGTACAGATCCCAACCAACCTCTATTTATCCTTGACGGTTTTGAAACAGATCTGAAAACAATTGTCGATCTGAACATGGATCGGGTTGCCTCTGTTACCATTCTAAAAGATGCTGCCTCGACAGCGATTTACGGAGCCAAGGCTGCCAATGGTATCGTCGTCATTGAAACGAAAAAACCAGAACCAGGTAAATTCCGGGTAACTTATAGCGGGAATCTGTATATTTCCATTCCAGACCTTTCCGACTATAACCTGATGAATGCCAAAGAAAAACTTGAATTTGAACAAAAAGCAGGCAGATATACCTCTCAACTCGGAAACAGTAATGAACAACTTTTCTTAGACAGTCTCTACAACCTGAATCAAGCAGAAATTGCAAGAGGTGTTGATACTTACTGGCTAAGCGAACCTCTCCGCACGGCAATCACGCATAAACACAATGTATACGCTGAAGGAGGAGATGATGCTGTTCGCTACGGGCTTGGTTTCACGTACAATGGCACAGACGGAGTAATGAAACAATCCAGCAATAGCCTTGTAGGAGCAAATTTTGACCTCACATACCGGAAAGGAAATTTTCTGTTAAATAACAAAATGTCCTACGATTATTACCAACAAGAAGATCCCATCGTTTCCTTTTCAGAATTTGCAAAAGCCAACCCTTACTACCGTAAAGATTCCAATTCGGGAGAAATTGAACGGTATCTAGTCGACATGAACACCTATAACGGTCAGTATACCGTAGAAAATCCGATCTACAATGCCAATCTCAATAGCTTTAAAAAAAGCGATAAATCCAAATTCGATAACAAATTGAATGCGGAATACCGAATTTTACCAGAACTCGTACTTAGAGGACGTTTCGCTTTAGGATTAAGTCAGACAAAATCCGATGATTTTACTTCCCCTCTAGACCCCTCCTACGACAAAGTTTCTTTTGACAAAAAGGGACGTTATATTAGTGGAAGTGGAAAAGATTTCTATTACGATGGAGATATCACGTTAAGTTATGGTAAAGTTTTCGGAGAAAAACATCAAGTGAATGCCGTCATCGGAACTCGGATGCGTTCGGACGAAAGTAATTCCGAAACAAACTATTCCACGGGATTTCCTATCGGAGATTTTAAACGTCCTTCCTTTGCCACCGGATATGCCGAAGGAGAGAAACCAACCTATACCAAATACATTACCCGGTCGAACAGCTTTTACTTTAACGGGGGATACTCTTTTGACAACAGGTACTTGATTGATGCTAATATCCGACTGGACGGAGCTTCTGTTTTCGGAAGTAACAAACGTTATTCAGAAACTTGGGCCGTGGGGCTTGCCTGGAATCTTCATAACGAAAAATTCATGCAAAATGTACAATGGTTAAACAGACTGAAAATCAGAGCCTCTATTGGTAATCCGGGGAACCAGAACTTCTCGACATTCCAATCCTACACAACTTACACATTTAATAACTGGATTCAGAATGCTTTCGGAGCCAGCATGATCGTGTCTAATTTCGGAAATCCGAATCTGAAATGGCAAAAGACTCTTGACAAGAATATTGGTTTCGACCTAACGTTAATGGATAACAGATTAAACGTAAACTTCGATTATTATAACAAATCGACAGACCCGCTTTTAGCTTCCATTTCAGTTCCCTCATCTGTCGGAGTCAAAACGGTACTCACGAATTTAGGTAAACAACTGACCAAGGGTATCAGCGGTACGATTAAATATTCTCCAATCTACCGGCCTCACGATCGCATAAACTGGACATTAAGTGCCAACTTCAAACACCAGACGGCAGAGTATAGAAATATCGGAAATAGTCTAGATCAGTTCAATCAAGAAAATAGAAATAAAAATTTGGTGAGATATTACGATGGTGGTAGTCCCACTTCCCTCTGGGCTGTACGTTCTTTGGGAATTAATCCCACGGATGGAAGGGAGGTTTTCCTAACGAAGGATGGGAAATACACTTTCGAGTATGATGTCGAAGATGAAGTAATTGTTGGAAATAGCGAACCCAAATTAGAAGGTGTCGTGGGGAGCGTTCTATACTACAAGGGATTCTCTTTCTCCTTATATTTCAGATATAGTCTAGGAGCAGATGTATTTACCGAAGCAACCTACAAAAAAGTAGAGAATATCTCCGAAAGTCAACTGAAATACAATCAAGACAAACGGGCCTTATACGATAGATGGCAAAAACCAGGTGACATCGCTAAATTCAAGGGTATTTCTCTCACGGAAACTACCCCGATCTCATCCCGTTTCGTTATGAGAGAGAACTATATCAAGGCAGAATCTATTTCAATCGGTTACGATTTCGACTCGGAATCAATTCAGAAATTAGGTATTCAATCGTTACGCTTACAAGCAAACACGACAGACTTATTCCGTATTTCTTCAATCACAGAAGAACGAGGAATAGAATACCCGTTTGCCCGTTCGTTTTCATTTTCTTTATCGATAATGTTCTAAAAAATAAATTATGAATAAAAGAATATACAAATTAACAGGTCTACTCTTCCTATTCGTACTTACGTTAATGGGATGTAATTCGTGGCTCGATGCCAAACCGGAAGACCGAGTAACAGATAAACAGCTTTACAGTACCGTACAAGGTTTCAGAACCGCACTGAACGGAATTTACGTGGAATTAAACGACAAATCACTCTATGGCGGAGACTTACTTGTCACGGGAATCGAAGTATTGGCTCAACGTTATGACTTCTCGGGAAACACGACAGATATCAGTAAAGTCGGAAATTATGATTACACGACAGACTATGCCAAAGCAAAATTCGCCGCAATTTGGGAAAAAGCCTATTCCCTAATCGCCAATTGTAACAAATTACTTGAATACGCAGAACTCAATCAAGACGTGTTGAACGGCCAAAACAGAGAATTAATCACAGGTGAGACTTACGCCTTACGTGCATTCCTCCATTTTGACCTTTTACGCCTATTCGGACCTATTTATAAAGAGTCCCCCTCTGCCGAATCAATACCCTATAACACGAAATATTCCATTTCTGCCACCTCGATACTTCCGGCAAATCAAGTGATCGAGAAAATCCTCAACGATTTGAAGACGGCCGAGGATTTACTACAAAAATCTGATCCAATCATTGAAAATGGGCCTCAGAATCAAGATTCGGAAGACGGATTAAATCATTATACTTATAGGGCTCAACGATTCAATTATTACGCGGTGAAAGCCCTGCAAGCCCGAGTCAATCTATATGCAGGAAATACCGAAGAAGCAGTAAAAGCAGCGAGAGCAGTCATTGCTGTTCAAGAGCAATGGTTTCCTTTCACCAAATACAGCGAGATCATGGGGGGTACGAAAAGCGCTGACCGTATATTTTCTTCAGAGATTATATTCTCATTATATCATTCTGCACGAAGTGATATCTTCACGGATTATTTCAGTCCGGACCTAGAACCCTCAGCTGTTTATCTTCCCAAGAAAAATCTCGACAAATTTTTTATACAAGAGACAGACAAAGACTGGCGCTACTCTTCTACATGGTTACAAGCCTCAACAAGAGACTATAAGTGTTTCCACAAATACGAAAATGTATCAACCACGACAAACTTAAATCATCTAATCCCGATCCTAAGAATCACCGAAATGTACTATATTATAGCAGAAGCTTCCACTGACGCTACCGAAGCATTAGATGCCATAAACAAAGTACTATACAACAGAGGATTAACAGAATTACCCAATAACGATAACTTGGCTTCGACTGTACAGGAAGAGTATAAACGAGAATTCTGGGGAGAAGGACAATTATTTTTTTACTACAAAAGGGTAAACGAACCTTCCATATATTCTTTCTCGGAAGGAAAATCCATCACAATGGATGCAACAAAATACGTGATACCCTTGCCGTTAAGTGAAACTGATTACCGTTAAAATGGAATGCTTTATGAAAAAATATCTACTTATTACACTATTTGCCCTACTTTGGTTAGAGTACAGTTGTGATTCCGAGTACGAAACCTATAACGGGGAAGACGTTATTTATATGAACGAAACGACAGATACCACCCGATTCTCTTTTACCTATGTCGATAGTAAATACGACAGGCAAACCCAAGAGATAAATATCAAAGCTGTCGGTAAAGTCTACGATTATGACCGGGTTGTCAATATAAAATTTACCCCAAAGAATGCGGTGGAAGGAGTCGACTTTGAACCATTAGCCGAGCAATACGTGGTAAAAGCCGGGGAAACAACTCTTGTTATCCCGATTGTTATGATACGTACGGATGCCCTCCAAACAGAAGAAAAAATCATCGACATGGAACTTCTGGACAACGAGTATTTCAAGACTTACTACGATTTTGGCTCCAACGACCGAACCACGTGGGTACAGACAGACAGATTGAGACAAACTTTAATTTTCTCAGAGTTTATGACACAACGGCCACAACAATGGAATCCCTATGTACTAGGCACGTTCACTCCCAAAAAGTTCAAACTAATATGTGACGTGATGGGTATCGAACGAGAGAAATTTCTAGATGCCTCTTACATGAGCTATCGAACTTCATACATCGGTAAATACATGAAAAAATATCTGGCTGACGAAAAAACTGCGGGTAGAACAATTTACGAAGAAGACGGAGTTACTGAAATGACTATGGGCCCACAAGCTCAATAACAAATACGGAAAATTATGAAAACAAAAGTATATACATTACTATCCTTTTGCGTTATATTACTATACTCGTGCTATTCAGACGAAGGGAATTACGATTATAAGGAGATTAACGAAGTTAAAATCAACGGTCTACCAAGTGGAATTGTCACCAAATTTAAAGACGTTGATACGCTAAAAATTCAACCGACGCTGGAAAACACACAAGCAGGTGGGAATTACGAGTACACTTGGACGGCCGTACTCCAGGACGGTAAGATAGATGATAAATTCGAGTTTGAAATTGGTAAAGAAAAAGATCTAAGTTATCTTATCAAACTTCCTCTCGCAAAATACTACGTTTATCTGGAAGTATTGGACAAAACGACTCAAGTAACTTGGCGACAAAAATTTGATCTAGAAGTAATTACTGCCACTACGTCAGGTTGGATCGTACTGAGCGATCAGGCAGGGATGACCCAACTAGACATGATCTCCCAAGCCGGGGAGGACGAATTCATGGTTCGAGACTTGCTCAAAGACTTCAATCTACCAAATAAAAAAGGGCCCAAACGTATTCTCATGAATGTAAATTATAGTAGTGGCGCAAGTAGTACGGAAGATAAGATTATCTTAATCACAGAAACAGGAAGTTGTTATCTGGACCCAGAGTATCTCACATGGGAAGAAGCCTTCGATTTAAAATACGAAATGGGAATGTTACCTGAACCGTTCATTCCGACCTGCGTAACTTCCATTGCTCCCCGGGATTGGAGTTATACTAGAAACATTTTATTAACTACCACCGAAGTATATTGCAAAAATGTCGGAAGTGGATATATCTACGAATTACCCAAAAATAATATTCTTGAAGAGGAAAAAACATTCAAAGTTGCTCCGGTAGTTATCACAAGTGGGGAAGATATAACCTCTCAATGGGAGCCACCAGTGATACTTTATGACACGGATAACAACCGCTTTGTTCAACTCGACTTAACCTGGAACGGAACCTCTTGCAGAATCCCGACTTTAAAGAAGGAAATATGGCCCATGGTTACAGGGAAAGACTTCGTCTATGCCACGAACACACGCCAGAATTACGCCAGCTCGTTCATTATTCTAAGAGATAATAATAATAAATTATGGCTACACGGTTTAGGTAACATTTACCAAAATTCCTTTGCCCAACTAGAAAAGTATTACTATCAGTTAGACGCTCCAGACATCGAACGAGCCAAATTGTTCGCAGTTCACACATATTATTACTTTCTGTTTTATGTCGTAGATAACCAAATATATCAGTTTGATATGGTTACCAAAGAAAGCCGAAAATTAACTCCTAAAGATAAGGATGGTAATGATATTAACTTCTCCGGAGAGGAAATCACATTTATCAAGTTTAACCTCCTTCAGTATGGGAACAGAAATGATCCGAACGGATATGGTCAAAGTGAGTATTGTCTCATCGTAGGTTCAACCAAAGGAGGTGAAACCGGAGGTATGATTCGAATGTTAAATATCAAGGAGAGAATGAATGACGAAGTAACCTTATATAAAGAATACCCAGGATTCGCCAAACCGATTGATATTGTATTTAGAGAAAGAAAATAATTATCTGCATCCGTTAGTAGAGTAAAAACAATAATTTAAACCGTGCCAATCATGAATATATTTCATTCGACTGGCACGGTTTAGTATTAGTATTTTCTAAATTTCACTACTATTCAATCATTAAGTACATCATCTCTTTACTTCGGTAAAATATAACACACTACAACTCTTATTCTTTAAAACGTTTCAGGTTCGCTGAAGTAAATCCCCATTCCGGAGTCAAAATACTGCCCTCTCCCTTGAGGGTGTACCACGGGGATTTATCACGCTCTTTCGGGTTCTCCAGCACTTGAATATCTTGAGCCGGCATATAGCTTTGGGCCAGCAAATACAACTTTTCTCCTGTTGCGGGATTCTCTGCCATATCGACCACGATGACCGCGTGCCCGGGTGAACCGCCTTGAATAAGCACGTCCCCGATCTGCATGGAAGTCACCGGTACGGACGTTAATTCCTTCGCCAAAGATAAAGTCCCGGCATAAGCGAACACCACGTCCAGATAGGCTCTAAAAGTTTTATAAGAGTAGTCTTTTTCTTTGGATTTGTACCAAGAAACTTGATTCCCTTTCACGCTGATCCGGTAACCTTCTGCCCATTTCGTGTAATCGGCACGGAAACCGTTCGTGAAGTTAAAGTGGATCCGGTCATACGCTTTATGCTTATATAGGTATTCCGCCCGCAAACGAATCACGGCATCGGCACATTGTTGCAAATCCCGCTTACCGATCTCCATATCCACCACGGCACAATACACGCTCCGGTTCCATTTCTCCCGGCCATCGAAATAATGCACTTTAGTCCCGTGAGAACGCAAAGGAAGGTTCCTCAGGTATTCACCAAAAGAACCTTCCTTCACGTTTACCCTCGCGTATCCCTCGGGGGGAACAATCCGGGTATGGATTTCTTTTCCATCCGCCCGGAGCAAAGTGTTCTGCCCTATCCCTTGCAGACAACAAAACAGGACGATGCAGAGGGTAATGCAATTTTTCATATTAATCCAGTAACATTCCAGCCGCAACTTCTTCAGCCACTTTCTTGGAAGTTAATTGCTCCAAAATAGCCAGACCGAATTTGAAAGCATACGCCGGACCTCTACCCGTGATCACGTTACCATCAACCACCACGCCATGAGGTTGCATTTCGGCACCCGGTAAATATTCTTCAAATCCCGGATAGCAAGTCATTGTATATCTTTTGTTCATTTTTATCTTACTCAACACCAAAGCCGGAGCTGCACAAATAGCCGCCACGTAACCACCTTTGTCAAAGTGTTTCTGAATCATTTGCACCAATGCCGTACAATCTCCCAGATTCTTGGCTCCCGGCATTCCGCCCGGACAAATCAAGAATTCCGCCTCTTCTTCTTTCACGTCACTCAACAAAAGATCGGCCATCACAGGAACTCCATGCGCGCCTGTAACCTCTTTCTTATCGGAAATAGAAACCGTTTTCACTTCGATCGTTCCCCGACGTAAAACATCTACAACCCCGAGAGCTTCTACCTCCTCAAAACCATCCGCTAAAAATAAAAATGACTTTCTCATAATTCTTGTAGTTTTAAATGATTCTCCAAAATTACGAAAAATATAACAGGTTTCAAATCCTAAATAATAAACTACTCCTTCACACGCACCAGTTTCACGGCATCAGCAATGATCAGTTGTTTCTTAACTGGTAATTTATCATCCGGCACGCCATGAACTTGCACTAAACCGGCACTTTTATCCTCTGCATCAGCCTTGATCTCCCCACCCCTGTCATCCAGAATCACTTGAGCCTTCCCGACCGGAAAATCGAATTTTCCCAAGGAAACCCACCCGACCGGAATAATATCCGCTTCCACGATCACCTCTTTTTCCATCAAGCTATTACATACCTTGTAATGCAGCAAAGAACCCGTGAAAACGGAACTAATCGGGGGATAAGTAAGTGATGAAACCTGATGATAAAAAAAGACTTCATATTTCCCGGTTTCCTTTATATCTGCTGTCCAGATAGCCTTTCCCGCCCCGGTTCCGGAAACTTTACCAAAAGCACTCCGCACGGGGATTCCATAGCTTTCTGCCGTGAACATTTCTGTCCATTCCTTCTTCTCCAATGACGCCTTAAAAGTCAATTTACGCTCCTTTGTCAAGAACGGTAATCTTTTCCGCTCCCCGGAATCAATCAACTGGAATTGTTCACTCCGGTTATCAACAATGATCTCGCCGGAATTTTCGAAGAAACGACGATCAATATCCCAAATGCCCTCCATGCCTTCCCTTATTTTGGAAATTCCTTCTTTTACTAAAGGAATATTATAATCACCGGGAAAATTAGCCGCCAAATTCGTCCCGATGTAACCATGATCCCCGTTCATGATAAATTTTACCTCCTTGCATACTCCGGCCGGAATCATGTAATATTTCTCTCTCAGGGGCATATTAAAATCCACGGCAATGCCTCCTTCTCGTTTCGACATAAATTCATCCACCGTTTCATCATCAGCAAGAATTGATATAACCCCATCCATATCCGACATATTCCATACTTTAAAACCAACTTGATATTTCGGGAAGCCATCCGTAATAATTTGCTGCACCTGAATATCTCTTATATCAAAAGACGGGAGTCCCTCCCGTTGGTATAATTTATCCATAAACGGAAGTAAATCAACCCCTAGATCAGTCTGAAAATTCCGAGCGATCTGTTCTAAAGTAATTTCTTCAAATTGAGTGCCGGAAGAGAGCTGTTCCGAGAATTGGTACAACTTTTCGGGGGCAACAGAAGTAGATAAATAAGCTGCCAATGCTCCTGCTTCCAACTCGAAAATTCTTGCCTGTACTTTATCCGGTAACGAATCGTTAGAAAGAATTTCCTTCAAGCTGGCTTGCTTTAAACAATCAATAGCTAACATATCATCCGGTCTGAGACCGGTATTTCCTATTGTATATTTCTTTTTAGAAATAAACATTTTGCTAAGTAGCATATTGGCTGCCGGATAAGTACCTGAAGACAAGAATCCCGTGAAATCGTAATACATAGGCAAAATGTCATGTAACTTTTGTTGAAGCAGCGTGACGTTAGATTGCAATCCCATACGTTCAACACTATAAATCCCTTCCGGATCATCCAAATTCTCCTGTCTTTCCTTTGCAAATTTTTTCGCAACAGTCATCGGAACGTAGGAAGGAATACTTGCTGCCCGTTCTCCCAAAAAAACAAATTCAGGCTGGACAAATTCGCTACCCGTTTTCCATTTCCGTAAAAAAGAAACAAACGAGAGAGGACTTTCTACCAACATCAATTTTTGAAACGGGTAGCCCCGCCCGATTCTTGCCTCCAAACGTCCTTTGAGCATGGCCAATACCTTGCTCAATTTCTCTCCCTGAATTTCAGTATACCCCTCGAAAAACAATTCATGGTCGGGGAAATAATAAAATTCCACATGAAGATTACCGATCTCGATTTCTTTCTTATGGTAGTTCCCGATACAAAGCGTTATCCCGGGTAATTTCTGCCTATTCTTGAAAAATACTTCACCTGTTCCGTATTCCGGCTCGCCTTGCGATAGAACCTGTTGTCCATCCCGTGTTTTTACCCGCAGAGTATATTCCGAAAAATTTATTTCACGAGCGTATGGTGATACCATATTGATCGGGGGGACAGCTACCGGGTACCAAAGAATTTCCGGGTGTAACAAGGTATAGTTTTCTCCCAGATAAGCAAAACGAGTTCCGAAATTGAATAATCCACGTCGCTTTCCGGGATCATACCTTCCTACATTATGCCGCTCTTCAAAAGGCACATCCAAGTAGCATATTGCTTCATCAATTTTACCTTTATAGGAGAGATGCAAAGAAATGGTATCACCCGGCAAAAGCTGGCGTTCAAGCACGACAACCTGCTGATCCCGGTGATAACCCATATCGTTACCTGCCTCCTTTAGAGAATAAATCTCTAACGAAGGATTCAGGTACAACACGATCTCCGAGAGCCTTTCCTGATTCCGATTCTGTAAGGTCATCCTGCTATCCAACCACATCTCTCCATCCTTCCACTCGTAGGTGATTTCATGGTTGGTAACCCGTGCTTTAGGTCGGGATTGATATTCGACATAAGCTTGCCTATACTCTTCTGAACGGCACTCCCGCTGCCGAATTGCATCCCAATATAAAAACAAACAGATCACGCTGCACAATACAACCACTCCCCCACTTCCCCATTGCAATCCTTGATGTTCTTTATGGTCCCGCAGACGTTTCATGTTAGCGACCCAGAATAAAACTCCGGCAACACCCAACCCGGTATAAGTCAAGCGATGCAGCAAATACCCCTTCAAATCAGGGTGTCCTACCACGTCCGAAAACATATTCGGCAAATTCCTGCCCCAAAAGTCAAACGCTCCAAACTGCCACTCATCCAAATAGAAATATATACCCAATCCCAAAAGTCCCAGAACTAAAACAGATAGCGGACGATTTTTGACCATTGCCGATATACTCAACGCACAGCCCAATACAAAAATTAAAGTCGGGATGGACAAGGTGAACAGATAGAAAACATAAATCCACACGTTAAAAGGGGCTCCTACAACCCAAAGGTTTATATACATACATACCAACAGCACGCATATATTCACGAAAAGGAACATCCTGAATATTCCTAGAAAACGACCGATGCAGTATTCACTGTTCCGAAACGGTCGGCACAGGAATACTTCCATCGCGTCTTTTTTCCTTTCCCGGTACACGACCTCCATGCACACAAACAAAGCAATCAGGACTTGTACCAGGTTATAGTAATACATACTAAAAAAAGGAAAAGAAGAAGGAAGAGCCACTTTATACCAAAACACATTTACTCTTCCTTGCTTTATCATCTGCCATAACGAAATACCGACAAGGGCAATCACTACAAATCCCAGAAAAACAATATCTCGTCTTAACAATTTAGACTCATAGCGAGCCACGATATTCACGTTACGCATATTCATTTTATCTACCCCTCCTACGGTGCCAGATTAATATTCCACAACCAATTAATAACAGGGGTAATATCCCCACGAACATCACTTTCACCCACTTCATAGATGACAATTCCAGTGAAATCGAGGTATCGGCAGGATCGGGACGACGGGTATTCACCGGGAATTCCCCATCCGTCAACCAACGGAAGGACTCCGTGATCAACGAGAAGTTGGACGCCTTGATACCCTTCCGGTACATCATCAGTTCGGAGTTACTGATACAATCCGCATCTCCCAACACGATAATCCGTTGTTCCCGGTTTCCCATCTTCCGGCTCAAAGCCAAGGCTATCGGGTAAACACCTTCTTTTTCCCCGGCAACAGGGTTGAGTTCTACCGGCTCATTCAATAAATCCCGGGTTTCTATCTCGTTCCAACATCCCGTGTCACGCGTGGTCAAAACAGGACGCACCATAAAACCTTTATCCATTGTATAGTTTAACGCTGTGGCTCCGGGCATCGTGATCACCCGTTTTTTCTTCTGCAAATCGGCATAGTTAAGGGACATCTCCGCGGCATCTTTTGTCAATTCACCCCGAATCAGATCCGGATCGAAATCCCGACTGGGTTGTACCAGAACACCGGGCATAAACTGCACCCCGAAACGTTCCACCAAAGGATTCATTACTTCCTGACGCCCCGGTTCTCCCGCAATCAACAAATTTCCTCCACGGGCCACGTAGCGGTCAATCTTTTCCAACTCGCTTTCGGTCAACGGTTGTTTCACATCAGCAATCACCAGAATACGAATATCTTCCGGAATCTCCTCCCCCTCGGTCATGCGATAGGCGATCACATCAAAACCATTATTTACTAAAGCATAACGAAAAGTCGGATTCTTGGCAAAAGCATAATAATCCCGATCTCCCACGTTGTTCATATCCCGCTCGCCATGTCCCGTAAGACAAGCCACCTTGGGTACCTCCATGATCAGGCGTTTCAGAGCCGCGGAAACCTCTGCCTCCATCGGATGTACAAACATATCATTATACAACCGCAGGAAAGTGGCCGAACCATCGGGTAACACCAACTGCCGCACGAAACGATAACCTTCCGGAGCAAGGTCAATCTGGGCCTCGATCTCTTCGGGAGATAAAAACATTTTCAGATTCAATTTCATCTGATCAACATATTTTTCGGCCACCTCCCGGTCGCTCACGTCTGCATACCGTTCTCGTATGTAGGAAGACGCTTTTTTATAATAATACACATACTTCAGCTCGATATTCGATTTGAAACGGATGTACGGTTTGAAGTTTTCCATGTCACTCTTCAGGGAACGGGGCATCCCGTAAGAAGAGTTATCTCCCAAAAGATTCACGTAAGTGACAATTGTCAAATCGTCTTTCATCCTTTCCAGTATACTTTGACTTTCTTTAGTCAATGTTTGCGTCTTACTCGCTGTCGCATCATAATACCATAAAAACGTGGGACGAGAAGTCATATACCCTAATGCCACGGTAACTGCAATCACAACAAGATAACGTCCTACCGTCATCACTTGACTCCGTTTTGCCCGGTGAGCCTCGATCTTCATGATTCCCAACGTCAGGAAAAAGAGAATGACCACGACAAAATACAGGAAGTCCTCACTACATATCAACCCGTCAATGAACACGGTTGCCCGCCCCTTGATTGACAACCAATACGTGATTTCACGCACGAAAGCTATATCCTGCCCCACACTACCGATGAAATTCAGCACGATTAACACGGCCAACGTTCCCACGGCCGCCACAACCTGATAAGAGGTCAGGCTGGACATATAAAGCCCGATTGCCGCATAAGCACACATTAACAAATACAATCCGAGTAAACCCGATAAGGCCGCAGAAAGATCAAATGATTCCACCGTGCAACAAGCAAAAAGAACCAGAACCAGCAACACGCCCATCAATATCAACCCGTAAACCATCATAGAAAGGAATTTTCCCCAAATGATCTGTCCCGCTGTCACGGGGGACGAGTACAGGAGTTTAATCGAACCGCTACCAAATTCCCGGCTCATCAATCCCATCGTCAACAAGGGAACATATAGATACAAATATTGTTGTATCACCGTAAATGTTCCCGACATTCCTGTTAACAGAGCCGTCGTGATACTATATTCTATCGGTTCCCCCATAAATTGTTGTCGCAAAACACTCCGGAACAAGTCGGTAAAAGTCATTCCCGACTGAACGGCAAATATCACTAAAATAAACCAAGCCACGGGAGAACAAAAGAGAGCGCGCAACTCATTTCCCGCTATTTTCAATATCTTTCTCATTCGTTTACAATTACGTTATCTCCGTCTTCTTTTAAACCACACGCCAAAATACCCCAACGCGAACAAGATGGGTAATCCCCACGTGAAAGCAAATTTCGCATAAGGTACCGTGTCCTTACTCAATTCCAACACCGTATCCACGGGCGGTATATTCGACAAAACGATCGGGAATTCCCCGTAGCTCAACCACCGGAACATACCCGTGATTAAAGAGAAATTACTCGTTTTCATCCCAACTCTAGACATCAATAACTCGGCATTACTGATACAATCAACATCACCTAACACGAATATCCGCTGTTCCCGGTCTCCCACGTTACGAGTCAAGGCAAGCATCGTCGGGTAGGACTGTTCTTGCTCCCCGATTTCCGGATTTAATACAGCTTTTTCGTCCGTAAAATTTACGGTGGTTAACTCGTTCCAACTTCCCTCGTCTTTTGTCTTTAGCAAAGGATACACGTTGAAACCATGTCCGTTTTTGTAACTTAACGCGGCAGCTCCCGGCATCGTAACCCCATATTTTTGTTGCCATAGTCCCCGCAAAGGAGTCACGACATTCACACCCTCCTCAACAAAAGAACAAACCAGCAAATTATCATCGTAAGCTTTCGTCGGTTGTACTAAAGTTCCCGGCAGGAAACTCACGCCCAGAGAAGCCGTAAGAGGATTCATCAAATCCGATTTTCCCGGTTCCCCGCCAATAACAATATTCCCGCCTTTCGCTATGTATTCTTCGAGCCGGGCCAACTCACCTGTTGACAAAGGACGCTGTAAATCTGCAACAACTAACACGTCAATATCCATGGGTATCGGCCGATCCCCCATCAAGGTTATACTATCCACGTCAAACCCTTGATTAATCAAAGAATGACGGAAAGTCGGGTCTATGGCAAACGTGTAGTAGTCCCGGTCTCCTGCCCGTTGAATATCACGTTCCCCGTGCGCGGTCAGAAAAACGACCTTGGGGGCTTTCGTCACCAAACGTTTCATGGCCGTGGAGATTTCTCCTTCCCTCGGATAAATGTAACTATCATCGAAAATCCGCAAAAAGGTCTTTTCCCCGCTTTCCCGTTCCAACAAACGCACGAAACGATATTTTTCACCCGAAAGATCAACCTGTTGGGCTACCTGTTCCGGGCTCAGAAACATCTCTATATCCAAATCTTCCATGACGGCCATTTTCCACGCTCGTTGTTGCGTGTTCAAATCGGGGAAACGATCTTCCAAAACCTCGTTTCCCGCGTCGGCATAGTAATACACGTAGTTCATCTGAATTTTCGGTTTGAAACGAATAAACTTTTTAAATCGATTTGCATCACTATTCCTTTCCGAAGGAGCCCCCCGATAAAAATTACCTTCCAAAAGATTCACGTATGTCGTGATTGTCAGTCCTCCCTCCATTTTTTCCATAATCTCCTGACTGACCGGATTCAGACTATTCAGTTTAATGGACGAGGCATCGTAAGAACATTGCAATCCCGGTCGGGAGGTCACGTACCCCAATAGCATCGCCAACACGATCACCCCGGTATAACGGGTAAAAGCCATACTTTTTGATAACTTGCGTTTTCCCGACAAGATGACCATAATCGAAAGCGTCAGGAAAAGACCGATCACAATGAGGAAATAAAACACATCCTCACTGCTGATCAAACCGTTGATTAATTCGTCGGAACGTCCGGAAATTGACAGCCAATACGTGATGTCCCGAATAAAAGGAACTTCCTGTCCCATTCTTCCCACGTAATTCAGGAAAGCCAAAGCCCCTAACGTGGCAACAGCCGCTACCACTTGATAGGAAGTCAGACAAGACATGAACAGTCCTATCGCTGCATAAGAACAGATCACCAGATAAATTCCCAGCAACCCCGATAAGGCCAACGACATATCAAAAGAAGGCACGTTCCATGCCGTGAACCCAACAAACAAAAAGAGAATACCCACCAGAATAAGGCTGTATATCATCATGGAAAGAAATTTCCCGAAGATAATCTGTATGCTGGACACCGGTGAAGAATATAATAATTTGATAGAACCGCTACTATATTCCCGGCTCATCAATCCCATGGTCAATAAAGGAATATACAGGTAAAGATGCACCAACATATTCGGGAACAATCCCATATTTCCCGTGTACATCTCTTTTGCTATACTATACCATAAAGGCTTGTTAAATTGCTGCATCAACATAATGTCCACTAAACGGAAATAGGTCATGCACGCCTGAACAGTAAAGATAATAAGGACTAACCACGCGATAGGGGAATAGAACAGAGTGCATAACTCTGTCAACGCTATCTTGAATATTTTTCTCATACTACACGAACTTATGATTCACGTTTACTTTTTCCCGACAAGCGAGCGAACACTTCATCCAGAGAACTCCGTTCCACGGAAACCTCGCTTAACTCCCATCCCCGGCTGACACTCTCGTGTACCATACGAGCTGTCACGTCATCATCCGTATCAAACCATACCCTGAAACTTTTCGAATTTATTGCCTCCACCCGACTAACTCCCGGCACGTGTTCCAACTCGGTCATTCTCGGCGGATTCTTCAGTACCACCACGAACGAATTCGGTTGGATATAATTGTTAAACTCATCCATCGTCCCCGCGAATACCAATTGCCCTTCCTCGATCATCTTGATGTGGTCACAGGTGGCCTGCACCTCCGACAAGATATGCGTGGAAAGTAGCACGGAACGATCCGTAGCAATCTCCTTGATCAATTCCCGAATTTCCAGGATCTGATTCGGATCAAGTCCATTCGTCGGTTCATCCAATACCACGAACTTCGGATTGTGTATGATTGCCTGCGCAATACCCACTCGTTGCTGGTAACCTCCCGATAAATGTTTCAGCAACCGTTTTCGGAAATGCGTGATCCCGCATTTCTCCATCGCGTAGTCCACCGAAGAACGAATCTTTTTAGGAGCGACCGAACGCAAATCCGCACAATAGGCTAAATACTCTTCCACGGTCAAATCCGTGTACAACGGGGGTTTCTGTGGTAGAAAACCAATATTCATTTTAGCCGCAATCGGGTCCTCCCGAAAATTAATCCCGTTAATATACACTTCCCCTTCTGTCTGGTTCAACACACCACACATGATATTCATCGTTGTCGATTTACCCGCTCCGTTCGATCCCAACAATCCCAATATTCCCTTCTCGTAAATCTCGAAATTAATATCCCGTATCGCCCATTGCACACTATAACGGTGAGACAAATGTTCCACCTTTACAACCGGATTCTCCATGTTATTCATTTTAAAAAATTAACTATTATGGCAGGTAAGGCTTTCGTCACACCTTACCCGCCTGTATTATTATAAACTATCTTCCTTGAGCTGTTATATCTGAAATCTTCCCGAAACCATCATATTTCACCTGCTTTTCCTCATCCAGATTTCCCGTTCCCGGATCCTTTTGCGGAATCAGGTAAACATATCCTTCCGAATCCGATGCCTGCGTTGCCATCATCACGGCTTTCGTGTTCAACGGTAAGGTCAGCAAACTTTCCGTGTCACTGTCAAAGTCTTCCGAATTGACATTATATCTTCCTTGTGTGTAGAATTTCAGAATAGTGATATTCTCTCCTGCTACCGCCGTGTATTTCAATGAGGAGGCAAGCGAACCATCTATATTCAAACGAACCGCATGAATCTCTCTGGCCGTTGCCACGTACATAATAGGATCTACTGTACTGAAACAAATTGACACGGAACGATCCAACAAATCCTTGATGGCTGCCGGAACCGAATACAAGTAACTCGGTGTCGGGTTAACCAACGTATTATCCTGATTTTTAGTAAAGAACGTGTAAAGAGAATATTCTCCCGATACTTTATCCTTCAACACCATCACCAAGGAAGAGCTATTCATGAAACCTCCAGCCACGGCTTCTTTACCCGGCACGGCAGAAGGATCGAAGGGGAAATTGTCGTCATTCTCAGAAGAGGAATACAACGAACATTTGTTCTGCGAGAAAGCCCCGTTAAAACGCCCGAAACGTCCTACCTGTGAATCATACCAGATCGACGATCCACTGGAATGAGTCCCATCGCCCGTGGCCGCGGCAACCACTCGATTATCCACGTAATTGGACTGCAAACCGCCCAAGTCGGAAACCACTTCCGGTTTGATGAATATCGCATCATTCTGACGAAGATGCTGGTACACCTGATTATTCATCACGAGAATCGTCGTTTGAGGTGCCAAATAGAAATGTCCGGAAGTATATGTCTCGGTCACAAAAGGAATAATTTTACCCGTTTCCAAGAAGGAATAGTCCCGGCAATCAGCCCGGAACAATCCATTCCTTCCGGCCATCCACAGGATATTCTGATAGGTACTCCATGTCGCTCCCGACACGGTATAGGCCACGTTATCAATCCAATCACCCAAAGGCTCCCCCTTAGAGGTGAAAATATCATCGTATTGAATTTTCTCCGTTCCCGTGAATCCCTTGCTAATGTCTTTATCCATGATTAACGACAAATCGGAGGTCTCCCCATCACGGGAATGAGCCACGATAATACCTTCCCCGAATTGGCTCTCCACCACTAGAGAAAAGACAGAATAATATTTAAGCGTGGAAACTTTGTCCGTCACTTCCAAGGTCAACGTGTAACCACTAGCCTGAATCGGCATGGAAGCAATCGTGTCAAGCACCCGTTCGTTCGACAACACTTCTCTCAATCCCGCTGACGAACTTAACTCGATCTCCCATTTATATTCCAAATCCGGATGGTCCGGGGTTCCGTTTTTCTTCACGGGAATATCAATATGCAATTTGCCCAAATACGCCACGTACTGCGTTTCCGACACACCATTCAGGTCTAGTTCCACGTTAGGAATTTCTTTCGTGTCATAGGTACTCTTGTCGTCATAACACGACACGAGGCCGTATCCCAACACGAGCAACAACAGGTAATATATTGTTTTCATCTTCATTATCTTTAATCCGTTTTATCAAAACTTTCGCGCTCTCACGGGTTGGTTTATAGCAAGTCCTCCATCATGCAACAATGGGGTTCCATGTTCCTGTTCGTAATCATCCAGATACTTCTGTAACAACTCGTAGTAAGCATTCGTGATTGCCGTATTATAGAACATATACCCATCCGGGTCCATCCGGTTATACTGGGGCCACTGGTCCGCCTGCCACGGCCACCCTAAAGCGGCCAGTATCGCCTTATGCGCATTCCGGCTATAATAATTATAGTTCGCCAGATTCATACTTTGCCCTGCATTTATTAAGAAATTATAAGTTCGGGCATAAAATGAACCACTGGGAAGCATCGGTAATTGATTATCCCACGAAAACTTAATGCGTGTATATTCCGGTGGGCCGGCCACGAAATATTCCGAAGCACCCAACACAATTTCCATCATACACGTCGTGTCTTCCAATTCAACTAATTTCGGCAATTCCAGCGTGAGATACCCGTAACGTTCCCCGGCGGGAATAACGGCATTCAACACCTTATACGATCCTTCCAACAATCGGCTGCTATCCCGGACGATCGTGTACCCTACCGTCCGGTCGTAATCCCGGACGTCACCCACCAACTTTAACGGGATATTCACCACCATCGTCTCTTCTTCCGGATCACTCCAAAACGAATAAGCCTGGTCAAAAGTCTTCGTTAAGGAGTTATACCCCGGATAAGTCCTCACATCTACAACATTCCATGGAACCGTTACCGTGGCTTGGGTTTCGTCAAACGTATCTATTCCCACTTTCGAGCAACCGCCGCATAGCAAACCACTCAAAAGAAAACATATCGCGTACAGAAAATTAAATCTGTTCATATCCTTTCATTTATAGCATTATTAATCATCATTGAACACGTCCCATTTCCCGTTCAATAGCGGGATAAGGCCACAAATATTTTTCGTCACTCATCACGATGGTCGAGTTGGGAATATCCGCTGCTCCAATACGCTTGAAATAGAAGAAGGACACCCCCTCGCACAAGAACTCCCGCCGATATTCATTCATCAGGCATGTTAATAACTCGTCTCGTGTATAGCCACTAATATCAATATAGTTCGAACGATTCTCCCGCAACGTCTTCAAATAAGACACGGCCTCGGTCAAATCAATATTTGCTCCTCGCAAATAACTCTCGGCCACGATCAAGTACATTTCCGGAAGACGGATCAAAGGCATGCGGTTTAGTTTTAAATATCCCGATGAACGATCCTGCGCTAACTTTAACGGTGTATAATACCCGTTGGAATTCCTGAAGAATAACTTTTCCCGACGGTAATCGGCATTTTCCCCACTTCCCGTTTCTTGGTAAATATTAAGCAAATTATCCTCACTCAATTTGATAGCTTCATACGCCGTACCTTCCAAGAAATTATAAAGATAATAATCCGTCAAACGATCCGTGAATGCCGGAATATTTAAAGAAGTAATATGTTCCGTGGAATGAATCGGGTCTGTACTTACCAAATCTGTCGTCACCCACTGGTAGAGTCCTAAACGCTCGCCTTCACGAATCACATCCGACGCTTCTTGACGAGCCAAAGCGATGGATGCATCACTTCCCTCCCACATATATACTCTTGCCAATAAAGCTTTCACGGCGAAATAATTCAACCGGAAAGTACGGTCACTGAAGAACCCGTCGTCATTCAACGCATCGTAATAATCTGCAGGATGTTTTCCCGTGATAGGCTCATCATCCAATAATCCCAAAGCATCTGTCAAATCCTTAACAATCAATTCTATCGTCTGATCATACGACAACTGGGGAGTCATCTCTTTGTCATAATCCGTCACGTACGGCACGGTTGGTTTCGTTGATTTATCCGTTCGACCAGCCAAATTCCCGTACCCATACAAGCGCATCATATCAAAATGCAACATGGCACGAATAGCTAACAATTCGCCTTTAATCATCCGGTAAGAAGCCGGATCCAACACCCCCTGACGCTTATCTATAAATTTCAACGCGTTATTCACGTTGGCAATCACGTTATACGCCTTCTGCCAAACACTGTTAAGCATACTCAATGCCCGCTGGGCCGTGTACTGGTAGGTTCCCATTGCATACACGTAAGCCTGCGAGTGAATCGTGTACTGCCCGCTTTGCATTTCCGTAGAATACCACGTGAGCTGTTTCCCGTATAAATCAACATCCGCCATACCGATATAACAACCGATCAGGGCCTGCCGGAAACCAAATTCATCATCGAACTGATCTTCTTCCGGTACTTGCGAAGGGGGTGTCGTGTCCAGCCAACTATCACAAGCCACCATCGTGCATAATATCACACACAACACGATATTTTTTATTATTGTCTTCATATCTAACTAATTAAAATGTTCCAATAAGCGAAAACGACATCGTTCTGGCAAAAGGATAATCAAACCCTCTCTCGGCCTTTATAGATGAGATTTTCGAGATCTCTTCCATATAGAAAGACACTCTCAATCGTTTCATTCGAAGATATTTAAGTATATTCGCCTGAAAATCATAATACACGTTCAACGATCCCCAAGTCAATTCCTTCGCATCCTGCACGAAACGAGAAGTTGCCCTTGTCATCTCCTGACGTGACAAGGGATCATCGTCATACCGGAAAGTTCCCAAACGTTTAAAAGGAGTTACCTGTCCCGGTTCTTTCCAACGACCGTACAATGCCCGTTTGTCAACATTATAATTCATGTCCACGTTCTCCACCCGGTCTATCAATGTCCTATTATAATACTGATACCCGGCTTGGTAACGGAAAGTCGTGCTGACACCAAATCCTTTATGCTCGAAAGTGAAACCGAAAGTTCCCCTGTATTTGGGTAATGAATTACCTACCGGGTATAAATCCGATTCGTAATACGTGTAGGTCAGTGAACCATCCTGACGAATATAAAGTTCCTGTCCTGTCATCGGGTCGATCCCGGCAGAGCGCACAGCCCAGATAGTCTCCATGGACTCCCCGTCCACGTATTTCAGCACCGGACGATTATTTGCTTTATCCGAAGCCATCTTATCCCGCAATTCGTTGAATGCACGCATACTTTCCGACAACCGGATAATTTTGTTCTTCGTGGTCACCAATGAACCGAAAACGGTCAAGAATGTTCGGTTCTGTTGCAACACTCCATAAGAAAGATAAGCCTCAATTCCACTATTCCGTACCAGTCCCAAGTTATCTTTCACGGTCGCAAATCCCGTACTTGTCGGCACAGAAACATCCGTCAACATATTCTCCGTATCGGCCCGGTAAAGATCAAAACGTAACGTGGCCCTATGAATCGTTGCATCAACCCCCACGTTATAATCTTTTTTCTGTTCCCACTTCAACGAGGGGTTTGCCAAGCGCCCTAAATAGGATCCCGTCATACCCAAATAATTCGCATCCGTGTAATACTGGTAAGTTGCCACTGCTTCATTGGTATCAAAATTCTGATTTCCGGTTAATCCGATCGAACCCCGAACTTTAAATTGACGAACCAAATCCTTCCATGGGAAAAAATGCTCGTTATGCAAGTTCCATCCAACTCCCACGGACCACCCCGTAGCCCAACGATTATCGTTTCCGTAAAGCGAGGAAGCACTGGTCTGCACGTTAAAATCTAGAAAATACCGGTCGTCATAGCTGTAACCACCTCCCAACACGAAATTAATCTCCCGACGCAAAGATGACGATCCTTCCGGACGACTGTCCAAGGCATACTGACGAGCAAATGTAATATCTGCAGACTGGCTATTGGGGAACCCTTCGGCCTTATGCACGTAAGCCTCGTATGAATATTCGGATATTCCAAAACCACCCATTGCCAAGATAGAATGTTTACCTATCGTGGTTGCATAATTCCCATGTAAATCACCGGACACGTTACTACTTTTCCCATTATCCAAACGATAAGATCCTTTTCGTAATTGTTCCTCCACCGGAGAGTCTTTCGTAATATTAGCAAAACTTGAATGCGCAGCCGGTAAGAACTCGTCACCATCATTCCGCTTAAAAGACAACATCACACGAGCTCTCAAGATCAAACCATTCAACGCTCTCCATTCCACTTGAAAATTATTCAAAAAATCCACGTAAGACTCCTTTTTTAACGTACCGATCTCGGCATCATACATCGGGTTGGGAATCCGATCTTCAGCCCAACGCACCACCTGTCCCGTTTCGGGATCCTTTGCCCGCCAGTAGGGATTCATCTTCGCGTAATCACTAAAAGCGCCATAAGGGGAGTCATAACTTTTATTACTATTTACAGTCATTGTATTGCTAAAAATCAAGTCATTTCTCCGATAAGACAAATCCAATGAACCGGAAATATTCCGTCTATCGGATCCCTTCATTACACCGATAACTTGATTGTAGGACACGTCCAGCACGGCTCTTAATGTCTCGGCATCTCCCAATTCCACGCTCAAGTTGTGCTTGTGCCCCACACCCGTACGCAAAGGTTTCGATAACCAATAGGTGTCTAATCCTGCTGCAACCAATTGTTTCCGCTGCTGATACAACATCTGCTTTTGCGTGTATAACAGAAAATTAGCATCATCATAAATCCCGTCAATACGTTCCGCTTCCAACTTTTCCTCTGCATCACACAAATTGTAACTACTCAAATCCGGCATCTGTATATCCACACTTCCCGTGTAAGTCACCCGCTGTTCGTTACCGGCCAAACGCCTCGTCGTGATCACCACCACCCCATTAGCTGCTTTAGAACCGTAGATGGCTTTCGCGGAAGCATCTTTTAACAAGGTTACACTCTCAATCCGGTTCATATCCATATCCATTACCCGCTCCGCCGTCACCTCGAACCCGTCAAGGATAAACAACGGTTGATTCGGACTATTTTTATAATTTCCCTTCAAGCGGACGCCTGTCTCTTCCAGCGGGAAACTCGATATACCCCGCATCTTCATCTCCGGAATCGCATTCGGGTTCGAACCCATCTCCAAGTTATCCATAATAAATAACGACGGGTCAAGATTCTTCAGACTCTGAAACAGATTTTGATTTCCGGCCCGCATAATATCCTTGGCTGTCATCGTGACAACCGCACCCGTGTAACTACTTGCCTTACGGGTAAATATACCCGTCACGACCACTTCGTCCACGCTTTTCACCTCCTCTTCCAACACCACGTCGATCTTCGTACGTCCACCGACAGTCACTTCCTTCGGTTTATAACCCACGAAAGAAAATACCAACGTCGTCACGCTTGTCGGCATCGTCAACCGATATGCACCATCAGCTCCTGTACTCGTCCCCAAGAACAGAGAATCCCCCTTCACGATTACCGTTGTCCCCGGTAGAACTTCACCGTTCACATCCCGCACGGTTCCCGTAACCGTGATCGAAGTCGGTTGCTGCCGAGGAGTCACGACTACCTTTCCCTCAAAGTCCACACAAGTTAATCCGGTCCCCTCCACACAGGCCTCTACCGCGGCCTTAACTGTCACGTTTTTCAGGTCAACCGTCACTCGCTTGGTTTCCCGCTCCACCTCCTCTTTCTTAAATACAACCACATTGTCTCCCAACCGGTTGATCTCGCGTAACGCCTCAAGCAAACTGGTCGTTTCAAGCTTTAAAGAAATTCTTTTCACATTCTGTTGTCCGTAGACCGGTGAGTGAGTAAACAACGTGGTTAAGGATAGTAATAACAATCCGCATAACGCACCACGCATCACCGAAAGTCCACAAAACACTTTTGCTTTGCAGTTTTTTTTCATAACTTTGTTCTGTTTTAATTAAACAAGTGCCTTGTTATCAACAAGGTCCCAAGCCGGAAATGCCTCCGAAACATTTCCGGCATTTCTTTTTCACCTTTTCTCTATAATATGTACAATTCCATCTTCCACCCTAAATTCCGGCCCTCCCGCCAGAGTCAATATTTTTAAGATAGATTCCAACTTCTCATCCTTACTCATCTTTCCGCTAAACGTGTGCCGCCCCTTTCTTTTCCCGTCATACACGAAACGAACCTCGTACCAACGGGACAACATCCGGGTCACCACTTCAATATCGTCCTCATCAAACACGAATTCCCCGTAACGCCAAGCTACCACATTTTTCGTGTCCACTTTCCGCACTGAAAATTCTCCCGTTTCCTTTTTCCAACAAGATTGCATACCCGGTCTCAACACCATTGACGGGATGTCGGACCTCTGATCCGTTAAACAGACCTGTACTTTCCCTGTCAGCAAGGTCGTGTAAACCGACTCCTCGTTTTCGTAAGCACTAACATTGAAAGCAGTCCCCAATACCCGAGTTTCAACATCCCGAACCTGTACAATAAATGGCCGGGCAGGATCATGCTTCACCTCAAAATATGCCTCTCCCTTCAACTGTACAACCCGGCGATCACCAATAAACTGTACCGGATAAACAAATTCAGACGTGGAATTCAACCACACCCGTGTACCGTCACTCAACACGACAAAGAAATCTCCCCCCACGGCTGTTTCTATTCGGTGGAATTCTTCCTGCTCCGGTACTGAATCCGTATTTGCCTCATAGTGTAAACCTCCTTTCGTACCAATCAAAGTTGCCTGTTCCAGTTTCAAACTATCGGGGACCTGTTTCACCAACCCGATACGCTCCCCATTTCCCAGTACGAGCATCACTTTCTCCTTCACGATCTTCATCTCTTTCAGTTCCCCCTGCACACTTATCGATTCGTGTACCTCCACTTTTATCAAAGGATGTAAAGCCACGAAAATCCCCACGAGACATGAGGCAATTGCCCCGCTAACCACAACAATCCGTCTCAACGAGTACCGACGAGAACGATGCACGGCTAAACGTCGAGCCACTTCCTCGTACACCTTCTGAAAATCAGTGGTCTGGTTAATTTCATCTTCCAATCTTAACCTTCCGGCAATACTTCTTCCTCTAATAATATTTCTATACAACCTTCGATTAGCTACCTCTTCATCCAACCACTTTCCCAAAAGCTCCCGCTCCTCTTCAGTAGCCATTCCCAAGCGTACACGAATAATAACCCTTGCTAGTATTTGTTCTCTCTTCATCACCATATATCATCTTGCATTTGGTATATAGACACCACTAGTTGAACAACGGGATGAACCGGATTATACTTTTTTCTGCATTTTATATCAACTCTCATCAAAAATATAGCCACACGGGACGAAATCGAAAACCTTCAAAAAATACTTGAACTGATAAAATCATTATTAATAAAAAAACGGGATTTCATTCATCCCTCAAGATTTCGGGCGGTGTCTATAATAATATACCGTGTCGAACAAATATCCTATATTGTGTATGATAACACTTTCTACATTTAACACTTATTACAGATTGTCTGAGAATAGGCCCCAAAGCGTTATTTTCTATCATCCGTTTAAGAAAAACACCGTTACCAACCTTGTAACACTTTGTTCACACCGAATTTTTATCCAAATTGTATTATCAAGACAAATCTTACTTCATAACCCACATCCAAGAAGAAATAAAAAAGGATATTTCAATCAACATGCTCCCATCGTTTCAACGATACCTCATGACGTAAACTCCACACGAACCATACCGTCCATATAAGTGTTACAAATTATGAGAGAAGATCAACAGCTAGAAATTTTCATTCGAAAACACTACTCATCCATGTGTGCTGTCGCCCTACGCTTTATCGGTTCTCCCGACATCGCACAAGACATCACTCAAGAAGTCATTATCAAATTTTGGAAAAACCGGGCAAACTATGAAAACATTAAATCCACGGATAACTTCCTATATACCATGATTAAAAATGAAGCCTTAAATTACCTGCGAGGCTCACAAAGAGAGAAACAACGTTACAACCATCTTGAGGTAGAGGAATTTGAACATCCAAAAGTACTTAATATGTTGATCGAAGAAGAGATCAATCAAATTTTGATACACGCCATCGATCTGCTACCCGTACAAAGCGCTCGTATCATGCGCCTCATCCTGTCAGGGTACGAGAACAAGGAAATCGCAAAAGTCATGGGTGTTTCCGTGAACACGATCAAAACACTCAAATATGCAGCGATCCGCAAATTGAGAGAATATTTCAATTCGAATGATTACGAGCTTGATCAGCCATGAAAGCGTATTTTACATAGGCACAAACATTTAACCCGGTTAAAATATTCACATTTCATTCATCCTCACTCGGTTCGAGTGGTGTCTTTTATTTAAAATCAAGCTGTTCCAAGTAACAGTCATGTTTAATTAAAACTCTACAACTATGAAATCTAAATTATTATCAAAACGAGTACTCGTACTATTCATTTTATTACTGGGATTCAGTCCGCTAAGCCAAGCATTCGCACAATTCGGGATCACGGGAACCGTAACTGACTGGGCCCGAAATCCGATCATCGGGGCAACCGTGGTAATTCAGGGTACCAACATCGGCACCACAACCGATTTAGACGGTCATTACACGATCTACGCCATACCTGGAGACACGCTCATATTTTCGTATTTAGGTATGAAAACCTTGAAAGTTGGAGTCAGAAGTTTTGGAAGTGTTATTAACGTGGTCTTACAGGACGATTCTTTTAACTTCGAAATCTCGCAAAACGATCCGGTAATAAACGAACCAACAATAGAATACAAGGCTATTGGCCCCTGGCACACACGTCTGTATTATATAGAGAAATCACCACGGATTCGGGTTACGCCCTCAAACAAATCTCTGAACCTCCGTATAGTATGACACAAATGAAGTGCCCCTAAAAGTTAGACACAAAACTTTTAGGGGGCACTTCATTCTATATCCTCCCAATTCTTAGACACCACTCAACAAATCTAGAGATGAACGATAACAAGAATAATTTAACCTTACTACACATTAAGTCATAAAAAAACAACATTTCATTCATCCCGGATGCCTTTCGACGGTGTCCTTTATTTAGAAACAATATCACCCAAACATTCGGCCTATAAACCTTCAAAGCATTCGCTACAAGCAAGGGAACATGTGACGTTCCCTCGCCCCCTTTTCGTCAACACGCCGCAAACCGCCTTTCCCTTATCCCCGGAAATACTTGTCGCCGGAATAACACCGTCCATCCCTTGACATGAAATAACAATACAGGTGATAACATTTCGTAATTCCTTCCCTCAATTCGATCATTCCCATCCCTTCCGACCGGATTCCCGTCACATTTTCTGCCAACAACGGACGCAAAGGCTCGTCATCATAAATCACCCCTACACAAAGCCGATCCGTACCGGCATCAAGCGAAGTCTGCCATCCCGTATCCCAACACACTTTCAACTTGTTTCCCTTTCTTTCCCTAATCTCGAAACCCATAGGCACCTTCAAAACTCCTTTACTAAAATGAATCTCCTCGTAATTACTAATGCCCATCTCCCCGTTAAAAGCCTGGATATTCGAAGCGATAAAAGCATTTAGCCCATTCACGCTCATCAACTTACCTAACTTTTCCCAAATCGGTTTCAAACAAACTCCATTCAATGAACGATAGAACGAAATACAGGCACTGAAACGATTCTGCCATAATTGCTGGTTCTTGCTCCTCACCAACATCTTCCTATACGGTCGACGCCGTGCGTACAAATTCCCGTTACAATAATAATAAACTACATTCCCGATTTTCCCGGAAAAACCTCCTAAACAATTTCCCACTTTTGCCATAATTCTCTTTTTTTTATTCATGAAATATTTGAATTCCCTCTCGTCATGCTACCCTCTCTCTATCTTAAAATATAGTTTTGGACAAAAATACCCCCTTTCTCAAACAAATATTTTTCTAGCGTCACTCGCAAGTGACACGGAGAAAGCACGGAGAAAGTACGGAGAAACCCTAGCCAAACAACGAGCAAACAGCATATTACAAATACACCTATCTACACGATGCTAGCGAATCAATGTATCTAACATTATTTAACTTTTACAACCGGGGTATTAAAACCATTTCCTATATTATATAAGAAAGGATCCTTTCAAATTAATAATCACTTAAAACCTAAAAGTTATGGCAGAATATCAAGCGCCAATGGCTGAAAAATTGAGAAAATCCGTGGGAAATGTAACGTATTACATCATGCACGGTAAAACATTCGCCCGGGCGAAAGTCGCACACGTAAAAAACGCGAAAACCCCGAAACAACTTCGTCATCGAGCAACCTTCACGATGCTCGTACAATTAGCACGGGTACTAATCGAAACGACTCGAACCGGTTTCCCTAAAAAAGCGAAGGGGCGTTCCTCGTCGAACGAGTTCGTGAGAGCAAACAAAAACTTCGTGGAAGTGGATGAAAACTACGAGGCTACGATTGACCTCGAGAAGCTACAGGTATCGGGCGGTAAACTGCCCTGTTTCTTCGAAGTCACGGTAACGTACAACGCTGACGGCAGGATGCTCACGTTCCAACAAGAAGCACAGTCGAACTCGTTGCTGAACAGTGACCCGAAGGATCTTCTCTACGCATCCATCCTCGAAACCAAGACAAATCTCAGCGGGATCGTATCATTAAGAGCGCGGGGAGAATCGGGGGTAACCTCGATCGAATTACCCGAGATCTGGACGGTGGAAAATTGTAACGTCTATCTTTTCGCCACTTCAGAAAACGGTTACCTGGCCTCTCCCTCCCAACACGTGAAAATAACAACTGCGTAAAACGGGAAAAAGCTGATTTTAGGAGGGATTGTCCAAAAAGTCAATTTTGAAAAACTACCCCCACTAACTCCCCCTTACACAGGGGGAGAAACCGCTTGGTAATCAACTCTCCCCCTGTATAAGGGGGAGCTGGAGGGGGTAGTTTTAACACTGGATAAGACTTGTTAGACGACCTCTCTATGTGCATTAGATTTATAACGTAAAGTGAAACTGTCAATACTCTTGACCTATTAACGAAAACGATGTCAATAACAGGTCAATAAAAACATAAAAAAAAGCGCCACTTGGCGCTTTTTATTTATCCTAGATAAGTTTTTAGTAGCTTACTTCTGGAAGAGTGTCGCAGACGGCGAATAGCCTTTTCCTTGATTTGGCGAACACGTTCGCGGGTTAACCCGAACTTCTCACCGATTTCTTCCAATGTCATCTCTTGACAATTGATGCCGAAAAACAAACGAATAATATCGCGTTCTCTTTCAGTCAACGTGGCCAATGCTCTCTCGACTTCCGTTGACAAGGACTCGTTAATTAACGTCTTGTCCGCGACAGGAGAATCATCGTTTACCAATACATCGAGCAAGCTGTTGTCCTCCCCCTCAACGAAAGGTGCATCCACGGAAATATGACGGCCGGACACTCTCAAAGTATCGGCAACTTTTTCAGCCGGTAAATCCAAAGTCTCTGCCAACTCTTCCGGTGACGGGCGACGTTCATGTTCCTGCTCGAAACGAGAAAATGCTTTATTGATTTTATTCAAAGATCCAACTTGATTCAAGGGCAAACGCACGATACGCGATTGTTCTGCCAATGCTTGCAGGATAGATTGGCGAATCCACCATACGGCATAGGAAATAAATTTGAATCCCCTCGTTTCATCAAACTTCTCTGCCGCTTTAATCAAACCCAAATTCCCCTCGTTGATAAGGTCCGGAAGGCTTAACCCCTGATTCTGGTATTGTTTTGCAACAGATACCACGAAACGAAGGTTTGCCCGAGTCAGTTTCTCCAAAGCCCGTTGATCTCCTTTCCGGATTCGTTGGGCAAGCTCAACTTCCTCTTCAACCGTAATCAAATCCTCCTTACCAATCTCTTGCAAGTACTTGTCAAGAGAAGCACTCTCTCTGTTCGTTATAGATTTTGTTATCTTTAGCTGTCTCATAGTCTTCTAATATTCTCCCCCAAATATGTCGCAAAGGTAGAACAATTTATCCATAAACCAATATGTTAAAATCGACACCTTTCCAATATTAACGTTTTTTAATTCTGTAAAGATAAAGCGTAGTACTCGACACGTCCTCGCGGCGAGATAGTTGTCACAAGAACACCCTCATTTTCTGCCGCTTTCAGCGCCCGTACCAAATCGTCTTTATCATAAATCACCGTGTTATTAATTTTCACGATAATGTATCCTTCATCCAAACCAATCGCTTTAAAGGGGCCATTCTTTATATCTATAATTTTCACTCCCCCGTTCAAGCGATAGCGATAACGGTCCTCCCGACTCAACGGCTCCACCGTGGCTCCCAGTATTCCGGTATAATTCTTATCTACCAAGGCAACATCACCATACGTATTCTGGAGTACCACATCCAAATCTTTTAATTTTCCTCCACGACTCACGGTCACGGAAATAGTCGCTCCCGGGTGATATTTAGCCAATTGGCCCTGGAATTCCGGTCTTGTCTTTATCTCGATACCATTAATACGTTTGATTACATCTCCTTTCTTTATTCCGGCTTTAGCTGCCGCCCCGTTAGGTATCACGTCATATACATATATTCCGCTCACTTCATCCGTTCCCAGTTCTTTCGCCACGGCAGGCGTCAACTCGTCTCTCCACATGGATATTCCCATCATCGCTCTCTGAACCGTACCGAACTCCTTCAAATCCCCGACAACTTTACGAGCAATATTCGAAGGCACGGCAAACGAGTAACCCGAGTAAGAGCCTGTCGGGGATTCAATTGCCGTATTGATCCCAATCAACTCTCCCTTGGCATTCACCAACGCACCCCCACTGTTACCGGGGTTCACGGCAGCATCTGTCTGTAAGAATGATTCCAGACTCATCTGGCTCCGGTTTATTCCCAATTCCCTCGCTTTGGCACTGATAATTCCCGCTGTAACCGTTGAGGTTAAATTATACGGGTTACCCACGGCCAAAACCCACTCTCCCAACTCCACGTCATCCGAATTCGCGTACTCCAGATAAGGAAGTCCGTTTGCTTCTACTTTTAATAAAGCAATATCCGTGCTAGGATCTGTCCCGATTACCTTGGCCTCGTATTCCGTCTTGTTATCTAAGGTCACCGTAATCTTGTCGCTCTTGTCGATCACGTGATTATTCGTGATAATATACCCGTCCTCAGAGACAATTACACCCGACCCAATACCCATTCTTTGCGGGGTTTCCCGTGTACGCGGGGCATAACCGTAAAAAAACTCCAATAGTGGGTTACCTATATATTCCCGTCCCATTTGTACTGTTTTGACATGAACAACAGCCGGAACTGTCTTTTTGGCAGCCTCCCTCAAATCCACGCTACCCGCTCCCCCAACAGGAAGAGCCGTGTTAGACGCAAGTGAAACAGGACGAACCGCCGCGGGAGATGCAATTTCCAATTGTGAAACCGGTGCAGCACTTTCCCCTCGAATGGCATCTATCGCCACGAAAGCAAGGCAACCGCCAACAACCCCCAGTCCTAAATTTAAAAATGATTTTCTCATTGTCATATCTTTATCTCCTTTATAGATTAAACGTAAAGTATCCACATTTTGTTTGTATATTACAATATTAGCAATATCCTTGCCAACTGACTATTAAGAAATTCTTAATTAATATACCTTAACTATGTTTTGAAGCGTGCCAAAATCTTTTCATTCCAAATCCTAAATTCTAAATTTTACATTTTGTATATTTGTACCTGCGATTTCGATAATTTCAATTTACATGATAACACGTATAAACAATAAAAAGAGTGGTAAAACACGTACCCCCTATTCCTTTAATTTTCTGAAGGATCCCCGGACACGTGTAGTTGTTGGGCTGATTTTTATGCTATTTTCCATTTACCTGCTGGTGTCCCTCGTCGGTTTCTTTTTCACCGGTGGCATGGACCAGAGTCTGATCGATAAAGAGACCCGGGAATTAATGACCAACCCGGATATTGTTGTCGGAAACCCGGGACGCAAACTAGGAGCGTTTCTTTCCGATTTGCTCATAAACCGGTGGTTCGGAGTTTCGTCATTCATATTCTGCTACTTGCTATTTATCATCGGGCTACGTATTGCCGGACGGAATATCAAGAAATTCGGGAAAAAGATCATCATTAGCTTTGTCCTAATCATCTGGTGCTCCTTGTTATTGGGATATATTTTCACGTTCTTACCCACAGGATACGTATTCCCGGGCGGGGCTCACGGTTATTTCGTGTGTTTTTGGCTTAACTCATTTATCGGAGAGATTGGCTCATTCTTCCTGTTGATTGTTTCGTTTGCAGCCATTCTTTTCTTTGGCTTCGAAAACGCTTTCAACAAATGCGTGACCATGATCAAGAATTACTTCGCTCGTCGGGTTCAACTCAAGGAAGAAAGGGCCTTGGCACGAGAAGCCGCTCTTGCCCGGAAACGAGAAGAAATGGCAAAAACAGAAGAGCCGGAAGACCTGCAAGAAAAAGAAGAGGACATAGATACTGAAGAAAAAGAGAAATTGGATATCGAAACGGTCCCGCCTGTTGAAGATGAACTTTTCCCCCGTCATGAGTTTGACACGACCGATCCGGATGAATCAGAAAAACTGGAATTGCATGATCCGGAAGAGGAATTCACGACAGAACATCACTTCGATTTATCCGTGGACAAGAACCCCGAAAATCAAGATGAACACAGAGAAGATACTCCCCCGCTCACCAATGACGATATTGAATTGACCGTTATGGCTGACAAGCTGGAAGAGCAATTAACCAAAAACTTGATGCCGGACACGGAGTACGACCCGACTCTCGATTTATCGAATTATCAATATCCCCCGCTGGAATTACTGGAAGAACACTCTTCCGGTTCGCAAAAAGTAACAGCGGAAGAACTCGAAGAGAATAAAAACACGATTATCGAGACATTGCGCCATTATAAAATAGAGATCACCAAGATCAAAGCGACCATCGGGCCAACTGTCACGTTATACGAAATTGTCCCCGCTCCCGGTATAAAAATCTCGAAAATCAAAAACCTCGAAGATGACATCGCGTTAAGCTTGTCAGCCTTAGGCATACGAATCATTGCCCCGATCCCCGGAGCCGGAACCATCGGTATTGAAGTGCCGAACCAGAATCCGGAAGTCGTTTCCATGCGGGGAATCATCGCATCCAAGAAATTCCAAGAATCCAAATATGCCCTTCCGGTAGCACTGGGACGAACCATCTCGAATGAACCTTACACGTTCGATCTGGCAAAAATGCCCCACTTGCTGGTAGCCGGAGCCACGGGACAAGGTAAATCCGTGGGCTTGAATGCCATTATCACATCGCTCTTGTATAAAAAACACCCGTCACAATTGAAATTCGTGATGGTAGACCCGAAAAAGGTGGAGTTAAGCATCTATTCCGTCATCGAAAAACATTTCTTGGCGAAGTTACCGGATGCAGAAGAAGCTATCATTACCGATAACGACAAGGTCGTGGCCACACTCAATTCTCTCTGCATCGAGATGGACAGCCGCTACGATCTGTTGAAACAAGCTCACGTGAGAAACATCAAAGAATATAACGAGAAGTTCGTGAAACGGCAACTGAACCCGAACAACGGTCACCGTTATCTACCTTATATAGTAGTAGTGGTAGACGAGTTTGCGGATTTGATCATGACCGCAGGTAAAGAGGTGGAACAACCGATTGCCCGTATCGCCCAGCTGGCCCGTGCCGTCGGGATTCACATGATCATTGCCACGCAACGACCTTCCACGAACATCATCACCGGGGTCATCAAAGCCAACTTCCCGGCACGAATAGCCTTCAAGGTGGCCTCCATGATCGACTCCCGCACTATTCTGGACTCACCGGGAGCCAACCAGTTGATCGGCCGCGGGGATATGTTGATTTCCAAGGATAGCGAGATGGTACG
>NZ_JBCOSQ010000019.1:0-37560 GCF_040920905.1 Butyricimonas sp. RTP31003st1_G1_RTP31003_210430
GTCACCAGCTCCTCCTCTGTTTATAGAGGAGGTGGCACGAAGTGACGGAGGAGTTTTTGGAAATAAAATGACTTTTGCCACACTCCTCTTGTTTTTTAAGCGGAGTTACTAGATTTTACTAGGCCTTTTTCGCTTTGTACGTCACTTTCGTCTCCATCGCATCCATGATCGTGGCTTTCACCAGCGAATCGAGTTCCCCGTCCTTCACCGTTCCCGTGGCGGTCACTTTCATTGGCATTCCATTATACGTGTAAGTAAACGAGATATTCAGCTTGTACACGGTTTTCCCATCTTTCACTTCCGGTTTCACGGAAACCCCGTTCGAACGATAGTTAAACTTCTGCCCGTTGGGCAACATAAAATCCTTCACCACCACGATCACACTATCCCGGTGAGTCCGTTGCAATTCGAGCTTTAACTTCATCTTCTGTTGCATGATTTCGATAAAAGCCTCCCCGTTATACGTCCCGGCAACAGCTGCCGCATGGTCTTTCTTATTCGTGTTATTCACCGGCGTGGCGTTCATCGATCCCCCGACCGCGAAACATAAAAGAAGAAGTAATCCTACAAATTTCATAATCCTGATGGTTTAATTGATAAAAGTTTATATTTTTAGCCGTCGAAAATACAAAAATAAATCAATAGTTCATGAAACGGAATATTTTCTTTATCGGGATATTATTAGTCATTATTTCAACAACTTCATTATTAACCTCTTGCAATAGTTGCAGCGACCGTAGGGCACACGACGTTTCATCTCTACCCGGCCTGTACGAGGGCGAGGCCACGATCATCCTGCCCGACCACGTGAAGGCCATGCTCAAACCCGACGCTAACGGCAACACGCTTATTCCCGAAGGTCCGATTCCCTGTAAAATCAGCATCACGGCGGATACCAGCAAGAATGTCACGCTGAATCTCGTGGACTTCACCATGCCCGTGAAAGGCATCACGGTTAACCCGGCATTGAGCAAAGTAACCGAAACCGATTCCACTCTTAACTTGGAAGGTGGCGGTAAAGTATCTGTCGGTCAACAGACCATTTCCTACACTCACAAGGGGAAAGTGACCGAGGATCAACTTAACCTTGACATCATGGTAACCGTGATCCCGATGATCGTGGAACCCAAGATCGTGTTCAAGGGGAAAAAGAAATGAGTTTATAAAGTGCATAAGGTTCATAAAGTCAAAAGGTCACAGGTGTCCTTCGGACAGTGTTTAACGGCAGCACAAGCTGCCGTAGACAAAGCGCCCCGCAAGGGTCCACAGACCTTATGAACCTTACAAACTTTATGAACTTTATGAACTCTATAAACTTTCCAAACTTATTTGTAACTTCGTGACCGAAATTTCGAATACAAAATCTATAAAAACAATGAGAAAAACGACTTTTATGGCTGCAATTATTCTTCTTGTGGCATCTTGCGGAAAGACGGAACAAAACCCGCTTTTATCGAGTTTTGACACTCCCCACCAGACGCCCCCTTTCGATAAAATCAAGGCCGAGCATTACGAACCGGCTTTTGATGCGGCTATCGAGGAAGCCAAGAAAGAGGTAGAGCAAATTGCCTCTTCGAAAGAAAACCCGACATTTGAAAACACGATCGTGGCACTGGATAACATCGGTGAAAAAATGAATGCCATTTCCGGCATATTCTTCAACCTGAATGCTTGTCTCACTGACAGTCTGATGCAGGACATTGCTCAAAACGTGTCCCCGAAACTGACTTCATTCAGCCACGCTATCTATATGAACCCGCAACTTTTCGAACGGGTAAAACAAGTTCACGAGCAAAAAGCGACTTTGAACCTGAATCCGGAACAGACCATGTTACTCGAAAACACGTGGAAAGCCTTCATCGACGGGGGAGCAAACCTAGAAGGTGCCGACCGCGAGCGTTTCAAAGAGATTTCCATCGAACTGGGCAAGCTAAGCCTGACTTTTGATAAAAACGAACTGGCCGAGACTAACGCGTTCGAGTTGCACGTGACCGACGAGAAAGACCTTTCCGGTCTCCCCGAAGGAGCCAAGGAAATGGCTGCCATGACGGCCAAACAACGAGGCAAGGAAGGATGGATATTCACCCTCCACTACCCGAGCATGGGTCCTCTTATGAAATACGCCGACAACCGGACATTAAGAGAAAAAATGTATCGTGCCAACTCGACACGAGCATACAAAGACAACGAGTATAACAACGAGGAAGTGGTCAAGAAGATCACCGCCCTGCGTCTGGAAAAAGCGAAACTCATGGGTTACCCGACCTACGCGAATTATGCATTAACCGATCGCATGGCCAACACCCCGGAGATCGTGAATAATTTCATCGCCGAATTGCACGAGGCGTCCTACCCCTATGCACTCAAAGATAAAAAAGAGGTAGAGGATTTCGCCCGCAAAGCTGGCTTAAAGGGAGAATTGCAACGTTGGGACTGGTCCTATTACTCCAACAAATTGATGCAGGAGAAATACGCCCTTGATGACGAGATGCTGAAGCCCTACTTCAAACTCGAAAACGTGCAGAAGGGTGTCTTTGACTTGGCAACCCGTCTCTACGGTATTACCTTCAAGGAAGTGAACAACATCCCGTTATATCACCCCGAGGTAAAAACCTACGAGGTATATGACAATGACGGATCGTTTCTTGCCGTTCTCTACACGGACTTTTTCCCGCGGGAAAGCAAGGGAGGCGGAGCATGGATGACCCAGTTCCGCGGTCAGAAAATGGTTAACGGTAAAGATCAGCGCCCGTTGGTATCGCTCGTGATGAACTTCACGAAACCAACCGACACGAAACCATCCTTGCTGACATTCAACGAGGTAACTACTTTCTTGCATGAATTCGGCCATGCTCTTCATGGAATGTTCAGTAAATGTACTTACGGTTCCACGTCCATGGACGGTGTGTCCCGCGACTTCGTGGAATTGCCCTCGCAATTCATGGAAAACTTCGCCCTCGAAAAAGAGTGGCTTGACACATGGGCCGTACACTACCAGACCGGAGAGAAAATTCCGCAAGAATATATTGACAAAATCAAGAAATCATCCAATTTCCAAGCCGGGTACGCGAGCGACCGTCAGTTAAGTTTTGGCATGGTCGACATGGCATGGCACACGATCACCGAACCTGTCACCGAACCTCTCGTGAACTTCGAGCAACGGGCTATGGGCAAAACGGAGATAATGCCTCTTGTGAAAGGTAGTGCCTTCTCTCCCGCTTTCGGACACATCTTTGCCGGGGGATACGCTGCCGGATATTATGGCTACAAGTGGGCAGAAGTACTGGATGCCGATGCCTTCTCGTTATTCAAGCAAAACGGTATTTTCGACAAGGCTACCGCCGAATCGTTCCGCCGCAACGTGCTGGAAAAGGGCGCATCAGAAAACCCGATGACACTCTACAAGCGCTTCCGAGGCCAAGAGCCGACCGTTGACGCTTTACTGGAAAGAAACGGGTTGAAATAAGCCAAGATTGCCGCTTGCAAGTTGCAGGTTACAGGTTAGCAAGTTACAAGTTCTCGACTCCCGCACAAGGAAGAATTGGAAAAGATTGTCGGGAAAAAGAACTTGTAACTTGTAAACTTCTAACCTGCAACTTGCCAAAGGCAATAAAAAATCATACCTTTGCGCCCAACTTATGGTAATGGTATCTACCTCGAACCGCTTGAAAAAGCTGATGATGCCTACATGTAAAATGTTAAACCATTAAGTAGGCGTAGTATATGTTCAAAACACTATTTATCATCGGTCTCGGAAGCTTCTGCGGGGGAATATTTCGATTTCTCCTCACTCGTTTCGTACAAAATCATTTCCTTGCCGCGTTCCCTTTTGGCACGATGATCGTGAACATCACAGGCTGCCTGTTGATCGGGATTTTTTACGGGTTGTTCGAGCGAAGCAATCTACTTAACACAGACCTACGTCTGTTCTTAACCGTGGGTTTATGCGGGGGATTCACCACGTTCTCCACTTTTATGAACGAGAACTTCGTGTTATTAAGAGAACAAAACTATTTATATTTTATGTCCTACACGGTCCTCAGCATTGTACTGGGGTTAACGGCCGTTTACGTGGGACACCTCATTGTAAAAGCGTTATAACCCTATCCAAGCAATGAAAACCGTAGCGAGCATGAAATCAACTTGCCCCCTCCACAACTTGTGGTATTATTCTACACGGAAACACGCCGTTTTTGAAATGGACAAACGAACAGAATTCATAAATAACATTGTATCTCAACAAGATAACTTATTTTTACAATATCACGTAAAAATGTAGCATGTTATTTTCATAGCATAAGAAGAATTACGACGAAAATGTATACAAAATCAATTCATATGAAAGAATTAGGAATAGCAATTACACTCGTGTCATTCATTCTCTTGTCCGGATGTAAAGACAAGACCGAACCGGAACGGCAAGTAGTGGCTGTAGAAAAAGTAGGAGTAGATAACGTGGAAATATACGGGGAATACGTCGGGCAGATCCGGGCGAAAGGATTCGTCGAGGTGAGAGCCCGCGTGGAAGGTTACTTGGAACAGATGCTTTTCGAGGAAGGAAAGCGCGTGAAACGGAACCAGCCCCTTTTCAAAATAAACAGTGACCTTTACCAAGCACGTGTTGACAAGGCAAAGGCTCAACTGGCAAAAGATCAAGCCCAAGAGGCAAAAGCCGAGCGTGACGTGGAACGCCTGCGCCCCCTTTACGAGCAAAAGGCTGCCAGCCAGCTTGACCTTGACAACGCCGTGGCTGCCTACGAGAGTGCCAAAGCGAACGTCGCCATGAGTAAAGCCGACCTAGCACAAGCTGAACTCGAATTAAGCTACACAACCGTGCGTTCCCCGATTGATGGATATATTAGTGAACGGTACGCTGACATCGGTACACTGGTCGGTCCCGGAGGGAAATCCCAATTGGCCACCATCGTGGAGAGTGACGAGGTACTCGTGGATTTCAGTCTTACCGCCCTCGACTACCTGCGTAGCCAGCAACGGAATGTAACCCTCGGGGAAAAAGACGCCAACCGGTCATGGCAACCCAGCGTGACCATCACGCTGGCGGATAACTCGGTTTATCCCCTAACCGGAATCGTGGACTTCGCCGACCCGCAGGTAAATCCCCAAACGGGTACATTCGGCGTGCGTGCCGAACTCCCCAATCCCGACAGGAAACTATTGCCGGGACAATTCACGAAAGTAAAGTTGTTACTCGACGTGCGTGAAAACGCCATCGTCGTTCCCAGCAAGGCGGTCGCCATTGAAAAAGGCGGCGCCTACATATACGTTGTCCGCCGCGACAGTACAGCCGAGAAACGTTTCATCGAAACCGGCCCCGAAGTGAATAATCATACCGTGGTAGAACGCGGGCTTGGACCCGACGAGCTGGTTGTCGTTGAAGGCTACCACAAACTAACCCCGGGTGCGCTCGTGAAACCCGTGAGCCCCGAAATGATTAAAGAGGAGGAGGTTGCATTATGAAACCCGGTTTCTTTATTGACAGACCGATATTCTCGGCTGTGCTATCTATCGTCATCGTGCTGGTAGGATTCATCGGGTTGTTCCTACTTCCCGTGGACCAGTACCCGCAAATCACCCCTCCCGTCGTGAAAATATCCGCATCCTATCCGGGAGCCAGTGCCGTTACCGTTTCACAGGCGGTAGCCACTCCCATCGAACAGGAACTGAACGGAACACCGGGAATGTTATACATGGAATCGAGTAGCTCCAACTCGGGAGGTCTATCAATTACCGTGACTTTCGACATATCCACGGATGCCGAACTGGCCGCCGTCGATATTCAGAACCGCGTGAAACTGGCAGAATCCCGTCTCCCGACAGAAGTCGTGCAGAACGGGATCAAGGTGGAGAAACAATCTTCCAGTCAGTTGATGACTCTCACGCTGACCTCATCCGACCCTCGTTTTGACGAGATATACCTCAGTAACTTCGCCACCATCAACGTGCTTGACGTGCTGAAACGTGTTCCCGGCGTGGGACGTGTTTCCAACATCGGTAGCCGTTACTACGCCATGCAAATCTGGATTCTTCCCGACCGTATGGCCAATTTCGGGTTAACGATCAAAGACTTACAAAATGTACTGAAAGATCAGAACCGGGAATCCGCGGCCGGGGTACTCGGCCAGCAACCGATGAGCGGAACGGACATCACCATCCCCATCACGGCTCCGGGACGTCTTTCCTCCGTAAACGAATTTGAAGAGATTGTCGTCCGAGCAAATCCCGACGGTTCCATCATCCGTTTGCGCGACGTGGCGAGAGTATCGCTGGAGGCCAGCTCGTACAACACGGAGAGTGGATTGAACGGCGAGAATGCTGCCGTACTCGGCATCTACATGCTCCCCGGTGCGAATGCCATGGAAGTGGCCAAGAACGTGGTGAAAGCCATGGAAGAAATCAGTAAAGATTTTCCGGAAGGAGTAAGTTATAACATCCCTTTCGATATCACAACTTACATCTCGGAATCCATCCACGAGGTATATAAAACCCTGTTCGAGGCGCTTTTCCTCGTGATCTTCGTCGTGTTCCTCTCCCTCCAAAGCTGGCGGGCCTCCCTGATTCCCCTCGTTGCCGTTCCCGTGTCCCTGATCGGAACTTTCGGGTTCATGCTGGCCTTCGGGTTCTCGCTGAATATGCTGACCCTGTTGGGACTGGTACTTGCCATCGGTATTGTCGTCGATGATGCCATCGTGGTCGTCGAGGGTGTTGAACGTATCATGGAAGAAGAGGGATTGTCGCCCTACAAGGCCACCCGTAAAGCCATGAAAGAGCTGACGGGAGCGCTGGTTGCCACCTCGCTCGTGCTGGGAGCCGTGTTTGTACCCGTGAGTTTCCTACCGGGAATCACCGGTATGCTTTACCGTCAGTTTGCCATCACGATCGTGGTGTCCGTGTTGATCTCGCTGGTTGTGGCCCTGACGTTAAGCCCTGCCATGTGTGCCATCCTGTTACGCCCGTCTAACGGGAAGAAGAACTTCGTGTTCCGTAAAATCAACGAGTGGCTCGCCCGCGGGAATAACAAATACGTTCATTTTCTGCAACGGGCTCTTGCCAACCCCCGACGAATCATCGCCGGGTTCGGAATGGCTATCGTCTTCATCATCGTGTTAAACCGGGTAATCCCCAGTAGTTTCCTGCCGGAGGAAGACCAAGGATATTTCAAAGTAGAACTGGCGTTACCCGAGGGAGCCACGCTGGAACGCACCCGCAAGGTGACGGAACGTGCCGTCGATTACCTGAAGGAACACCCTGCCGTGGCATACGTGCAGAGCGTGGCGGGAAGTAGTCCCCGTGTCGGGACAAACCAATCCCGCTCGGAATTGACCGTTATCCTCAAGCCGTGGGAAGAACGCAAGAAAGGCGGAATGTCCCTGAAAGAAGTGATGAATGATGTCCGCACCGAGTTCAAACAATACCCGGAGGCCCTTGTATTCCTCTCCACCCCGCCCGTTATCCCCGGATTGGGAACGTCGGGAGGATTCGAACTACAAGTGGAAGCTCGTAACGGGGCCACCTTCGAGAATCTGGTAGATGCTGTCGACACGCTGGTGAAATACGCTGCAAATGACAAGGCCCTTTCCGGGGTATCTTCCTCGTTGCAAGCCGAGATTCCCCAGTTGTACTTTGACGTGGACCGTGACCGGGCCCAATTCCTAGGAATACCCCTAGCCGATATATTCTCCACGATGAAAGCATACACGGGTTCGGTGTATGTCAATGACTTCAACATGTTCAACCGGGTTTACAAGGTATATATGCAGGCGGAAGCCCCCTACCGGATGCAAAAAGAGAACCTCAATATGTTCTTCGTGAAGACATCCAAGGGAAACATGGTTCCCCTGACGGCCCTCGGTAAAGCGGAAAATACCACGGGTCCCGGATCGATCAAGCGATTCAACATGTTCACGACAGCCATCATCAACGGCGAGGCTGCACCGGGTCACAGTTCGGGAGAGGCCATGAAAGCCATCGAGAAACTAGCACGTGAACACCTGCCCGACAACATCGGTACGGAATGGAGCGGTCTTTCCTTCCAAGAGAAGAAAGCGGAAGGACAAACCGGGATGGTGATGTCGCTCGTCTTCATCTTCGTGTTCCTCTTCCTTGCCGCCTTGTACGAGAGCTGGTTCGTGCCGATTGCCGTGTTGTTATCCTTGCCGATTGCCGCTCTCGGGGCTTATCTCGGCGTATGGGTATTCGGTTTGGAGAACGACGTGTACTTCCAGATCGGTTTGGTAACGCTGATCGGACTGGCAGCCAAGAACGCCATTTTGATCGTGGAATTCGCCAAGGTAGAAGTGGATAAAGGTGTTGATGCCGTACATGCGGCCATCACCGCTGCCCGAGCCCGGTTCCGCCCGATCTTGATGACCTCTCTGGCCTTCGTACTCGGTATGTTGCCCATGGTCCTTGCCACGGGTCCCGGATCGGCCAGCCGTCATTCCATCGGTACCGGAATCTTCTTCGGTATGATCGTTGCCATCACCGTTGGGATCGTCCTTGTACCCTTCTTCTTCGTGCAAATTTATAAGGTAAAAATGTGGAGAAAGAAATAGTTTATAAGGTTCATAAAGTTCATAAGGTTTATAAAGTGACGGGTGTCCTTCGGACAGCGTTTAACGGCAGCCCGAGCTGCCGTCAACAAAGCGCCCCGCAGGGGTCCATAAACCTTATAAACTTTATAAACCTTATGAACTTTACAAACTTTATAAACCCCAAAATATCACAGTCATGAAACACTATCACATCATACTCGTTGCCGTGCTTGTCGGAGGTCTAGCGACTTCCTGCAAGATTGGTAAAAAATATACTCGTCCGGAATTGGATTTACCGACAACAATTGCCGACACGAACAGTTCAGACACGACGACCGTAGCTGACATCCAATGGCCGACGATCTACACGGACACCGTGTTACAGCGTCTCGTCAACACGGCACTCACTTACAACAAGGATCTGCTGGCTGCCGCAGCCCGGGTGAAAGAAAGTCGTTACGCCCACCGCATGGAGAAAGCGAACCTCTTCCCCAAAGTCGGTGCAGACGCGCTCGCTGAAAGAGAATATGACCGTTCTCCCGGTAACACGTTCAACGTGGAGGCCACCCTCTCTTGGGAACTTGACCTTTGGGGAAAACTCCGCTGGAGTTCACAGGCCAGTTTGGCTGCCTATCTCCAAACCGTGGAAGGACAAAGAGCCCTACACATGACGTTAGTTTCACAAGTGGCACAAGCCTATTTCGAGCTACGGGCTCTTGACATGGAATTAAGTATTGTCAAACAGACCTACGAGGCTCGTGTAGAGAGTGTTCGTCTGGCAAAACTACGTTTCGAAGGCGGGTTGACTTCCGAAACAGCCTATCGTCAGGCACAAGTGGAACTAGCGAAGACCACGACCCTTGTTCCTGACCTTGAAAGACAGATCCGGTTGAAAGAAAACGAAATATCCTTGCTCACGGGCCATTATCCCGGGGACATCCCCCGCGGGGAAAACATCGATCGGCAAACGCTGTTGACCGATCTTCCGGTAGGATTACCCTCTTCCCTGCTTGAACGCCGTCCCGACATCCGGCAAGCGGAATATAAACTAAAAGCGGCAAACGCTAAAGTTGGTGTTGCCTATACCAGCCTTTTCCCGCAAATCACGCTGACGGCCAGATACGGACGGGAAGATAGCGAACTCAGTGACTTCCTGAAAGCACCTTACTTTTACTTGGGAGGTAAACTACTTGCCCCCGTGTTCAATGCCGGGAGCAACCGGGCTCGTCTTAAAGCCGCCCGTGCCGCGCTGGAGGCCGAGACGTACAGCTATCAACAGACCGTTCTATCCGCGTTCAAGGAAGTTGATAATGCCTTGACCACGTTCTCGAAAATACGGGATATGCGGGAATCAAGAGCCCGGTTGGAAGAGGCCGCCCGCTCGTACATGGAACTAGCCAACTTGCAATATATTAACGGGGTGATCAGTTACCTAGACGTGCTTGATGCCCAAAGAGGTTACTTCGATGCCCAGATCGGCCTGAACAATGCCGTGCGGGATGAACTGCTTTCCGTCGTTAATCTTTACAAAGTATTAGGTGGGGGATGGCAATAAAACATCCCCCCCAATTTTTCCCACTGGTCTTAGATTTAGTAACTGTAGATTTTAGAATCCTTAACTCCTTGTTCGGTAAGTTACCGGTAAGTTACCGGTAAGTCACCGTAAAGTTACCGTAAAGTTACCGATAAATGTCGGTAACGGTCAAATAACTTATCACTGATTTTTACTTGCTTTTTCGCATATAAACTTAAGGTAACCAGAATGTTACAATGACCTATCAAGAACCGTAAAAGAGTACCCCAAGTTGTAGAAATAGGGCTAATATACGGTAACATTACTCATAACACACTACAAATCAAAAAGTTACAAGAAACAAAGTAAGTTAATTTGAACGATTAAAAACAGGATTTTTCCCCTTAAACGCACAGGATTATTGTAAAGTGAACCCGAAAACAACATGTGCATCCTGCGCGGCAGGGTTCAATATCACTCGGCTAAAAACAGGCAAGGAAAACCTCTTTGAAATCCGAATCTCTTTCGCGGCGGATAACGCGATATTACACACATCAAAACCTCCGGTTCCATACATATTCCGGCTCTCGTAAGGAGTAAAACCCAGTGTTGCAGTCAGGTTGATCTGCCGAACCGTGAACGGGTAATTCAATTCCACGTAAGAAGAATAATTCTGTTTCCCGTCCCGGGCATCCTTATCAGCTCCCCAAAACATCGTGTTCCAAGCCACGGACAAGGGAAACCTCTCGGAAATTGTCCACGAAATCCCGGCCTCCAGACGATGTTTCGTGTCATGATTGTCCAAATTAAAATACTTGGCAGAAGAATTATCCTCTTTTTCCCAGAACTTGTCACCTTCCCACCAGTAGTCGGCAACAGACACGGATACACGTCCGAAACTGTAGGCAGCCGTAATATCAATTTCCTTGTGTAAATCGCTGATCTCTTTCGATCCCCAAACCGTAAGCGAGAAGTTACCCGCACTCATTCCCAGAGTTGGTTGGATACTGGCTCCGGCATTGTAAGCTCCACGCCATACGTAAGAACTCACCACGTCGGCACTCACTTTAAAATTCACCTTGCCGACATCATGATTCTCACTCGTTACCTTCTTTTCAACCTTCTTCTCCACGGGAACATTCTCTTGTCCACACACATTTAAAGCAAGGAGCAAAGCCCCTGCCATCATCATTGTTTTCTTTACTAATTGCATATTAAAACTTATTTAATTAAAGGGTAATAACATCCCTTGCGGTCACCCGACCGTTTCCTCCATTTTTAAGAAATCGGGGGTGTCCCCAAAAGTCATTTTTTAAACTCCCTCCCCCCTTCGGGGTACTCCCTCTATAAACAGAGGGAGAGTTGAAATACTCCCTTTCTTCGGGAAGAGTCACCAGCTCCTCCTCTGTTCTCCCTCCCCATCCCCCCTTCGGGGTACTTCCCCTCAGGCAGGGGAAGAAAGAGGTGGCACGAAGTGACGGAGGAGTTTTTTTGAAATCGGGGGATGGACGCATCCCCCGATGCAAAATAAACACCTAACTAAATCAAACTAATCGGCTTTCTCGTCCAAGGCCATATTTAGTTTTAGAACATTCACTTTCGACGGGCCGAACATCCCCAACAAGGGGCCTTGTTTCACCTTTTCAACAATCGCTTTCACCGCCTCTTCCGACATTCCCCGAGCTTCGGCAACCCGTTTCACCTGCACGTAGGCCGAAGCCACGGAAATATCCGGGTCCAAACCGCTGCCGCTGGCCGTCACAATATCGGCAGGCACGTCCTCCCGTTTCAGGTAGGGATGTTTCACGAGAAAAGTATCGATACGACTCTCCACCTCTTTCAGATACTCCGGGTTCGTCGTTGCCTTATTACTTCCGGCCGAACTGGTTGCATCGTACCCGTCACCGGCACAGGAAGGCCGTCCCCAGAAATAAATATCCTTCGTGAAATTCTGTCCCACGTTAGCACCCCCGACCACTTTCCCGTCAAGCACTGCCACCTCGGCGTTTCCACCGTTCGGTCCTGCCACCTTGGCAAACAACCAAAGGACAAGTATGTAGAAAACACTAAAAAAGACACAAAATACAAGGGTCAATCTGAATGATTTCAATAAATTCGATTTCATGATTATCTTCATTTACAAGTTTCCATTTTATAATAACCAACCGATCAGTAGATCGATCAACTTAATCCCGATAAAGGGGGCAATAATTCCTCCCAACCCGTAGATCAGCATATTCCGACGTAACAAGGCTGAGGCTCCGATCGGTTTGTAAGCCACCCCCTTCAACGCCAACGGAATCAGTAACGGGATGATAACAGCGTTAAAGATCACCGCAGAAAGAATCGCGCTTTCAGGGCTGTGTAATCCCATGATATTCAACACGCCCAGCGAGGGAATTGTTGCCATGAACAAGGCAGGAACGATAGCGAAATACTTGGCGACATCGTTCGCTATACTGAACGTGGTCAACGTACCCCGTGTCATCAATAGCTGCTTCCCGATTTCTACTATTTCGATTAACTTCGTCGGGTCATTGTCCAAATCGACCATATTTCCCGCCTCTTTCGCTGCCTGTGTTCCACTGTTCATAGCAACCCCCACGTCGGCCTGTGCCAAGGCCGGGGCATCATTCGTTCCGTCTCCCATCATGGCCACCAATTTTCCCTCTTGCTGTTCCTTCCGGATGTACTCCATCTTGTCTTCCGGTTTTGCCTCGGCAATAAAATCATCCACACCGGCTTTCTGAGCAATATACTTTGCAGTCAACGGGTTATCCCCTGTCACCATCACCGTTTTCACACCCATTTTACGCAACCGCTCGAAACGTTCCCAGATACCCGGCTTTATAATATCCTGTAACTCGATAACTCCCAGAATCTTCTCGTTCTCGCAGACTACCAGCGGTGTTCCCCCGTTACCGGAAATCGTGCGGATCCTTTGTTCCGTTTCCAGCGGGAATTCGTTCCCGGCTCTCTCCGCGATCGCACGAATGGAATCGAAAGCCCCTTTCCGAATCCGGGTACCGTCTGCCAAGTCCACCCCGGAACAACGGGTTTCGGCAGTAAACTTGATCATCCGGGTCACGGCCGTGTCAATATCCCTCATCCGGAGATGACTCTCCCGCCCTAGTTCCACGATAGACTTTCCTTCCGGTGTCTCGTCGGAAAGCGAAGACAACATACAAGCTCTCACGAAATGCTGTTCATCCACCCCGGCAGAAGGATAAAAACGAGTGGCCTTCCGGTTACCGATCGTGATCGTACCTGTTTTATCCAACAACAACGTATCTACGTCACCCGCCGTTTCGACCGCCTTACCCGATTTTGTAATCACGTTGGCACGTAACGCCCGGTCCATCCCGGCGATACCGATCGCCGAAAGCAATCCCCCGATTGTCGTCGGGATCAAGCACACGAACAGAGATATAAAAGCTGCCACCGTGATATTGGTTCCCACGTAATCACCAAAAGGTTTCAGCGTCGCGCAGACAATCACGAACACCAGCGTGAACCCGGCCAACAAGATAGTCAGCGCAATCTCGTTCGGGGTCTTCTGGCGAGATGCACCTTCCACCAGAGCGATCATCTTATCCAAAAAGCTCTCACCCGGCTGGGTCGTCACCTGTACACGGATCTTATCGGAAAGGACCTTGGTTCCCCCGGTCACGGAACTCTTGTCCCCTCCCGCCTCGCGGATCACCGGGGCGCTCTCACCTGTGATGGCACTCTCGTCAATAGAGGCTAATCCCTCGATAATTTCCCCGTCGGAAGGAATCACGTCCCCGGCCTCACACTCGAAGACATCTCCTTTCTTCAATTGGGAGCTACTGATCACCTGTACTTTACCGTTCACGATCATCTTCGCCGGAGTCTCCTCTCTCGTTTTTCGCAAACTATCAGCCTGTGCCTTCCCTCTCGTTTCGGCGATAGCCTCGGCGAAATTGGCAAACAACAAGGTGATAAATAATATGATGGAAACAGCCACGTTATAACCGAATGACCCCTGATCCGTGATCCCGGCAAAAAGAAAATACAACGTGGCAACAATCATCAACACCGTACAAATCTCCACCGTGAACATCACGGGATTCTTTACCATCAGTCGCGGGTTTAACTTCACGAACGACTGCTTCAAGCTCTCCAGCACCAATTCCCGCGGGAAAAGTGAAGTTGATTTATTGGATTTCATATTCATACACGATTTATAATTCAAATTCTAAAATGATAAATAATCAGCGATAGGCCCTAACGTCAATGCCGGGAAGAACGACAAGGCTGCCACGATAAAGATTACGAGGAAAGTCATGACGGCAAAAGTCGTCGTGTCCGTCTTTAGCGTACCCGCGCTCTCCGGGATAAACTTCTTACTTGCCAGCAACCCGGCAATGGCCACCTGACCGACAATCGGGAGGTAACGTCCCATGATCAGCACGATACCGCACGTGTAGTTCCAAAAATAGGTGTTATCGCTCAATCCCTCGAAACCGGAACCGTTATTGGCAGCCGAAGAGGTGTACTCGTATAGCATCTCGCTTAAACCGTGGAACGAAGGGTTATTCAGCCAAGCTCCCGCCAGTTCGGGATTGTGAGCCGCCAAAAAACTAGCTATCGCCGTGAACAACAAGATAAAGAACGGGTGAGCCAATGCCACGATCATGGCGATCTTCATCTCTCTCGCTTCCACCTTCTTCCCTAGGAACTCCGGGGTACGCCCGACCATCAATCCACTGATAAACACGGCTATGATGATAAACACGTAGTAATTCATGAATCCCACTCCGACACCGCCGAACCAACAGTTTATCATCATGTTCAACATCGTGAACATTCCCGTGATGGGAGTCAGGCTATCGTGCATACCGTTCACGGAACCATTGGATGTTACCGTAGTCACCTGGCTCCACAGGGCCGTACCCGCGGAACCGATACGGATTTCTTTACCTTCCATGCTTCCCAGCTCTTGGGCTATTCCCAGCTCGTTGATCTGCTCACTGCCTCGCATTTCAAAATAATGAGCGGCAAAAACACCCACAAGGAAGGCAAATAACATCACTCCGAAGATCGTGTAGGCTAACTTTTTGCGTTTCAAGTAGAATCCTAGCGCAAACACCATCGCCATCGGGATAATTAATATCGACCAACATTCCGTCATGTTCGTCAGGAAAGTCGGATTCTCCAAAGGATGGGAAGAATTCACCCCGAAATAACCACCGCCATTCGTCCCTAACTGCTTGATTGGCACGATGGCAGCCGTCGGTCCCTGTGAAATCATCTGGGTCTGTCCCTCCAACGTGGTCACTTCCATTTTCCCGTCAAAGCCCATCGGAACACCTTCTATGATCAAGATAAAACCAACAACCAAAGCTAACGGTAACAAGATTCGGGTACAACTCTTCACGAGCAACGCCCAGAAGTTACCGAAATCCCGTGTCGTTTTGGCAGCCATCGCCCGGAATATCCCGGCCAACGCGGCCATACCCGTGGCGGCAGTGATAAACTGAAACAACATGATCACGAACAACTGGGTGAAATAAGTCAATCCCGATTCACCGCTATAATGCTGCAAATTACAGTTTACCATGAAACTGATACAAGTGTTGAACGCCTGATCGGGTGTTTGTCCCACATTCCCATCCGGGTTCAACGGCAGATGCCCCTGGAAGACCAAAAGGAACATCCCCCAGAAGAACCAAAACAGGTTGATCGTCAACAATGCCACCAAGAATTTCTTCCAGTTCATTGACTCTTCCGGGTTTATACCGCCTAATTTAAACATCCATCTCTCCACGGGAGCCATAAAATCCGTCCATACACGCTCCCCTTTGTACACTTTTGCAATGTAACGTCCCAACGGGTAAGCCAGTACCACCAACAGGACGATCTGCAATACACTACCTAGAATCTCTGTATTCATTTCTTATTTTATCTAAAATTTCTCGGGCCGAACCAGTACATACATCATGTACCCGAACATCACCACACTAAAAATAAATAATACCGTAAACATCTTTTCCTCCTTTAAATCTTCTCAAACCAATCAATACACTTAAAGAAAAACCAGTAACAGACGACGCCTGTCAGACACAAGAAAATAAATGATAATACCTGTTCCATAATTTCATATATTAATTCAATAATCTTTGCCCTTGTGATACCAATGGTATGCCACATGAAGGAACAATTATTATAACCATCTATGAAACAAGAATATAAACATCTTTATTGGAATGGATAAAAGACAAGAAACCCTACCAAAATGAAAAGGTCATCCTTTCATTTCGGTATAGCAAAACGGAAAACAAACGAACGATACTTGTTATTTGTCTCCCAACCCGTATTCCTCGATTTTACGGTACAAAGTAGTTAACCCGATACGCATCAACCGGGCAGCCTCCGTCTTGTTGCCCCCCGTGTGTTGAAGAACCCTCCGGATATGATTCTTTTCGATATTCGCCATATCAAAATCGGAAAATCCTCCCGTTTCTCCCGCGGCCGGGACCGGACGTCGCAATTCAAGCGGCAGATCATCCACCGTCAACTGCCCCTCTCCCGCGATCACGATACTCCGTTCCACCACGTTACGCAATTCCCGGACATTTCCATGCCAGCCGTAACGTTTCAAACATTCCATGTAATCCGGATGAATCTCCAACCCCTTCTTCTTCATCTTCGCCCCGAAATATTGCACGAAAGCCCGCGCGTACACTTCTATATCCTCCACCCGTTCCCGCAATGGCGGTAACGGAATACAGAACACGGAAAGCCGATAATATAAATCCTCCCGGAAATGCCCGTTCCCGATCTCTTTTGTCAAATCCCGGTTCGTGGCAGCGATCACCCGCACGTCCACCTTCGTGGGTTTCGTATCTCCTATTTTAATAAATTCACCAGCCTCCAGAATACGCAGCAACTTCGCCTGCAAATCAAACGCCATTTCCCCGATCTCATCCAAGAATATCGTGCCGTGATTCGCCTCTTCGAACAATCCCTTTTTGTCCTTCAAAGCGCCCGTGAAAGAACCCGCTTTATGTCCAAACATCTCGCTCTCCAGCAATTCCTTGCTGAAAGCCGCACAATTCACCGCCACGAAAGACTTCTTGGCCCGTTCGCTATTCCGGTGAATCGCCTGCGCGAACACCTCTTTCCCCGTTCCGGTTTCCCCCGTTAATAGCACGGGGACATCCGTCACGGAAACCTTCTTTGCCAGCGCAATGGCCTCCCGGATTGCCATTGAACTCCCCAGAATCGTGTCAAACGAGTATTCCCGATCCACCGGAATCTCCGCCTGACTCTCCTGCTTGGCCTTTGCCACTTGATCCATAGCCCGACTGATCAACGGGATAATCCGGTTATTATCATCCCCTTTCGTGAGATAATCAAATGCCCCGTTTTTGATCGCCTGCACCCCGTCGGGAATATTCCCGTGGGCAGTCAGCATGATCACCTCCACCAGCGGCTTTGTCCGCTTGATCTCCGCAATCAACTCCACCCCGTTCCCGTCCGGCAAACGCACGTCACACAACACCACGTCCGGATCGTGCAAAGCCAATTGCTTTAACCCGTTCTTGCAGGAATCCGCCTGGAAGACCTCGTACCCCTCCAGCCCTATGATCCGGGATAATAATCCCCTTAATTGATCTTCATCGTCTATAATCAGTACTTTATTCATAAAACGCCAATATGGGTACGAAGATACAATCATTTTATTACATTAAAAAGAACACGGGTTTTCAAAAACGACTTTCACCTAAAAACCAATAGATAACATTCGCCTATTCGTAGATAAAAAACGGCTCTTTATTGATTATTTTTCAGAATTATCACGATCTATCTTACTTTTACTCAACAAGCAAGAAAAAACATCATGTTCATCAACTTACAAATAGGACCCCAACTTTCCCGTTTCACCCCCATCACGCTGGATGAAATGGAAAAGGTACGCTTGATGAACCGGATAGATACAAAATTTATTACAAATTCGACAAATTGGTTACACCTTCTTCCGTGTTTTGAAAAAGACTACCTCGTGCAGGAAGTCATGGGCAGGCGCATCGCATCCTACCATACCATTTATTATGATACACCCCACAACGCGATGTACCTCGCCCACCATAACGGGAAAAAGAGCCGGGAGAAAATCAGAATACGGGAATATGCCGACACCCGGCAAACCTTTTTAGAGATCAAAGACAAGAGTAATAAAGGCCGTACCGACAAAAAGAGGGTCCTGTTACCGGAAACACGACAAGTTATTTGCCCCGCGGACAACGACTTTCTGAGCCGTCATACCCTTTTCGGGACTGACGAACTACGGCCCTGCCTGGAAAACTATTTCGAACGAGTGACTCTCGTCAACCGGGATAAAACGGAACGCCTGACGATAGACACGAACATCCGGTTCCGTAATCTTCACACGGGTAGGGAGCAATCCCTTCCCGATCTCGTGATTATCGAGCTGAAACAGGACGGCAACTGCCCGTCACTTGCCCGCCAGCTACTTGCCGATCATCATATTCACCCGGGCGGGTTCAGTAAATTCTGTATCGGCTCCGTGCTGACTGATCCGGCATTAAAACAAAACCGATTCAAACCTATCCTCATACAAATTAATAAAACCTTGAATTATGAACTCTTTTCTTGACCTCACGGAAGACCTGCTATCCGAAACACCCTTGATAGACATGGCAGACCTCTGGCAACTCTTGTTCCGGTTCGTCTTCAACTTTATCGTGGTCGGAATCATCATTCATTTCTTCTACTACCCGAAAAGCAAACGCCGGGACTACTACTTCACGTTCACCCTAATCAGTATCAGCGTGTTCTTCCTCATCTTCCTGCTCGGCAGCGTGAAACTGAAAATCGGTTTCGCTCTCGGTATTTTCGCCATCTTCGGGATCATCCGCTACCGTACAGAATCCGTGCCTATCCGGGAAATGACCTACTTGTTCACGATCACGGCTTTGTCCGTTATCAACGCCCTGTCCATCCAAGTGGGCCTCACCGAGATGCTCGTGACAAACGCCATCTTCCTGCTCGTGACCTGCCTGTTGGAAAGCGAGAGATGGCTGAAACACACGAGTAGCAAACTGATTCTTTACGACCGGATTCAACTTATCACACCCGACAAACGGGAAGAACTCATCGCAGACCTCTCCGCCCGCACGGGGCTGCACATACAAAAGATCGAGATCGGACATATCGACTTCCTTCGGGACGCCGCATTCATCAAAGTTTACTACGAATCGGACAGCCGGGAAACAAACACCGTGGATCATTTAACCAAATTCCCAAAAGAAGGAGAATAACACCATGCGCTACATCACGATCATAATATTATTACTTTCAGTCCTGCCCCTGACGGCACAAGACAACCTAGAGAATTCATTTAGCATTGAACTCTCCAAAAAGATATTCCCAAAGTTCACGATCACGCTGGAAGAAGATTTCCGCCTCCGTGACAACTTCCAAGAAATAGATCGTTTTTCAACCACGCTAGAAATTTCTTATCGGGTCTGCAACCACCTGAAAGCGGGCGGCGCGTACAATCTAATTAACTACAATCATCCCTCCAAAGATTGGGAAACGCGCCACCGCTACTATTTCTATCTCACGGGTTCCTACAAATTACATCGTTTCACGTTCTCCCTGCGGGAACGTTTTCAGAGTACCTACCGGGTACACGTGAAAGAAACGGCAAAACGGGCAAATCCAAAACTTTACCTCCGTAGCCGTCTGAAAGTAGAATACGACATACGCCGGTCAGCCTTCGAACCGTTTGCCTCCATCGAATGGTACAACACGCTGAATAACCCGCAAGGCAACAGCATGGATCGCCTGAAATACATCATCGGCAGCTGCTATAAACTCAATAAAAAGAACGCCCTTCAACTGTATTACCGTTACGTGAACTTCACGGATGACGACGAATCAAACGGGAAACAGATGCTAGGATTAGGTTACACGCATAAGTTTTAATACCATGAAAAACACCGAACAACGACAAAGAATACTGGAAAACTTAGTTTACGCACTGGCATGGATCATCGTATTCGCCGTTCCCGTATTGCACTTCGACCGGGAAACAGGCCTTAACTGGGACGACATTTCACGGGAATGGATGATTATTCTTCCTTTCTTCATGCTCTTCTGCGTTCACAACTACCTCCTGTTACCCTTTTTCCTGCTGGATAAGAAACCGTGGCAATACCTCATTGTCACGCTGGGAGTTATCCTTGTGATTTTCATATATAACCCATTTGAAACTCGCCAAACAATCCCCCATCCCCGGCCATTTACCGAACGTCCGTTTGAAAACGCTCCACGCCCCGGAGAAAGAGGCCCCGGCGGTGAACGTTTCGCCCCCCCGTCCGGTGAACAAATGCCCCTACCGGAAAAGAAGGAACAAATGCAGCCTCAACAAGCGAAAAAGGCCCCGTTTAAATTCAAGGCCCCATTCCCTCGCAATCCGTTTTTCAACCAACTCCTGCTGGCTATTCTCATGGTTGGATTCAACGTAGCAATCAAACTTCTGTTCAAATCCATCCGGGACGATCGCCACTTGAAAGAACTGGAAAAACAAAACCTGCAAACCGAACTGGAATATCTGAAACACCAGATCAACCCGCATTTCTTCATGAACACGCTGAACAATATTCACGCCCTGATTGACGTTGACACGGAAAAAGCCAAAGAATCGGTGATCGAACTCTCTAAAATCATGAGATACATCCTCTATGATTCAAGTCAACCGATAATCTCTCTCCAAAAAGAAATCACGTTACTGAACAATTACATCGCCTTGATGCGGATTCGCTACACGGACTCCATCGACATCAACGTAAATATAGCGGACAACCTGCCGGACGTGCAGATCCCGCCACTTCTTTTTATCTCGTTCATAGAGAACGCATTCAAACACGGGATCAGCTACCAGCATCCCTCATTCGTTCATATCATGCTGGAAACACGGGAAAAAGAACTCTCATTCTACATCGTGAACAGCAATTTCAGTGACACCCGTAACCCTTCCGGTATCGGGCTGGAAAACGTGACCAAACGGCTCCAACTACTCTATGGTGACAAATACATCTTGGAAACCCGTGCCGAAGAAAACTCGTTTAGTGTAAACCTTATTATTCCAATAGAATCATGATCAGTTGTATTGCTATCGACGATGAACCCCTCGCCCTGCGAAAACTGGGTGACTATATCAAGAGAACCCCATTTCTTGAACTGGAAAGTTCATGTTCCAGCGCACTGGAAGCCATGCGGGTTCTCTCGGAAAAGGAAATAGACCTGATGTTTATCGACATCAACATGCCCGATCTCAGCGGTATGGATTTCGTGAAATCTCTGGTCCGAAAACCGATGATCATTTTTACCACGGCCTACTCGGAATTCGCGCTTGAGGGGTTCAAAGTCGATGCAACCGATTATCTGTTAAAACCATTCAATTATCAGGACTTTCTCCACGCCGCCGACAAAGCGAGGTTGCAACACGAGTTATTCTCACGCCCTCTCAACCGCAGCGAGGAAGGCGAAAACCCCGATAGTCTCTTCGTGAAAGCCGATTACAAGATGATCCGGATAGATTTCCGGGACATTCTCTACATCGAGGGACAAAGCGAATACGCCCGGATTTTTCGGGAAAACCAACCACCCGTCATGACACTTCTCAGCCTGAAAGCAATCGAGGAACGGCTACCCACCAACCGTTTCATGCGAGTGCATCGCTCCTATATCGTACATCTCGACAAAGTGAAGGAAGTTGCTCGCAACCGGATCATTTTCGCCCCGGACACCTATATCCCCGTGGGCGACCAGTACAAGGATAACTTTAACCGATTTCTTGATACAAATTCGTTAATCAAAAAATAAACTACCATGAAAAAATACGTGTACCTTGCCCTATTCATTGCTATTGACATCGCTTGGGCATGTAGCAAATCGGATACAGACCTTCCGGATCTTGTTGATGATCCGGAAGAGATTACCATCAACGACGTACTGGAATCTGATCCGGAAGACTTCGTGGAAAACGCCACGTTTACCTCTACCGTCACGATCAAGTACTCCGGGAATAATGCCACGGTTTCCTCCCTCCCTACGGGAGTAAGTGTATCATGTAACGGGGCCGACGTGACAATCACCTCTTCCATTGATCAAGTAGAATACATCTTGTCGGGAACCTCTCCTGACGGAATGTTCAAACTATACAGCGATAAAAAATTCAAACTGACACTAAACACCGTAAATCTGACTAACCCCGACGGTCCCGCCATCAACATACAATCGGGTAAACGAGCTTACGTCGTACTACCCGACAACACGACGAACACCCTCACGGACGGAACTTCCTACACCTCTTCCGGCAGCGAGGACATGAAAGCCTGTTTCTTCAGTGAAGGACAATTGGTCTTTAGCGGTACCGGTTCGCTGAACATCACCGCCAACTACAAACATGGCATTTGTAGCGATGACTACGTGCGCATCCGGGCAGGCGTTACTCTCTCCATACAGCAAGCCGTGAAAGACGGCATCCATGCTAATGATTACGTGCTGATAGATGGAGGTACACTCCACATCAACGCCTCCGGTGACGGGATTGAATGTGAGAAAGGCTGTATCGAAATCAACGGGGGAGAGATCACAATAAACAGCACGGACGACGGGATTGTCGCATCCTGCGAGGACAATGATTACACGATCTCCCCTTTCATCAAGATTAACGGGGGAAACCTAACGATCACGACGAGTGGGCAAAAAGGTATGGCAATAAAAAGCGAAAGTAACACCACCATTAACGGCGGGGACCTCCGTCTCGCCGTCTCGGGCGAGGCCTCCAAGGGAATCAAATCCGGGGGACACGTCGTGATTACCGGGGGTACATTAGACATTACCACCACGGGCAACGCCTTCTACGAGAGTAATGACATATCCTCGGCGGCAGGCATAAAATGTGACGGCAGTTTTAAAATAACCAATCCCGGAACCACTCTAACGATCACCAGTAGCGGCTCCGCGGGTAAAGGCATTAACTGTGACGGAACTCTCACGATTGAGAATTGCACGGTAAATGTGACAACCACGGGTAAACCTTATATATACGGTCGTCTGGACGCCTCGGCCAAAGGTATTAAAAGCGATGGAAATCTCACGATTAGAGGTAGTAACGTCACTGTTAAAACAACCGGGGGCGAGAATAGCGAAGGTATAGAAAGCAAGGCCACCCTCACAATTGAAAGCGGAACGATAGAAGTTATCGCCTACGACGATTGTATTAACGCGGCGAATGCTATCGTGATCAATGGCGGAATGACCTACTGTTACAGCTCCAACAATGATGGCATTGACTCCAATGGAACCCTCACCATTACGGGAGGTTCCGTGATTGCCTCCGGCACAACCATGCCGGAAGAAGGATTCGATTGCGACCAGAACACTTTTACAATCACCGGGGGAATCATCATCGGAACAGGCGGGAGTACCAGTACCCCAACCACAAAGACCTGCACCCAACACTCTCTCGTTTACGGGACCTCCGGAACCGAAGGACAAATTATAAACATCCAATCTCCAGATGGAACGAGTATATTAACCTACCAATTACCGAGATCATACACACAATTAACCTTCCTATTCAGTAGCCCCTCCCTCGCTGCGAACACGACTTACACCGTAAGCACAGGCGGTAGCGTGGCAGGTGGCACTGAATTCCACGGGTTACACACGAACGCAACCTACACGGGCGGTAGTTCGGTAACAACCTTTACCACAAATTCCATGGTAACCTCTGTTGGTTCCACAAGTGGCGGAGGAGGACGGCCAAACGGACCGGGCAGCTTCGGTGGAGACTGGGGGAGGTTATTACCTTAGGAAAAGATGGGGAGAGAGTCAGCCATTGTATGCTAACTATCTCATTACTTGATTGTTTTCATGGAGAGGGAGGGGTAACTCGAAGTCCTTCAGACTTCTCATGAACGCGTTACGAACCCACCATCCCTTCGTTCGAATCCTTTAAAATACAAAAAGAGAGTCAGCTTTCGTGTGCTAACTCTCTCATTATTTGGTTGTTTTTCGCGGAGAGAGAGGCTCTCGAACCTACACTTTCAAGAAATATCATAAAATTGCAAATCACTGATAATCATATACTATCTAAAGTGCAGAGTAAATCTAAATCTTTCTGAATATCTTTTGCTATTCCAAATATTGGGTGTATATTTGGGTGTAGAATTTCAAACGCACCCAATTATGAATATCAAACGTAACATCATTTTCGCATTGGAGAGCCGAAAAAAGAACGGTGTGCCAATCATAGAGAACGTACCCATCCGTATGCGTGTCATATACGCAAGCCAACGCATCGAGTTTACAACAGGCTACCGGATTGACGTAGCCAAATGGGATGCCGACAAGCAACGAGTGAAGAACGGATGCACCAACAAACTAAAGCAAAGTGCATCCGAAATCAATGCGGACTTGCTGAAATATTATGCCGAGATTCAAAACGTGTTCAAGGAGTTTGAGGTACAGGAAACCATGCCGACCACCCAACAGCTAAAGGATGCGTTCAACCTGCGGATGAAAGATACCAGCGAAGAGCAGCAGGAAGAAACACAGATAAGCTTTTGGGAGGTGTTCGATGAGTTTGTGAAGGAGTGTGGCAATCAGAATAACTGGACGGCATCCACCTACGAAAAATTTTCAGCAGTGAAAAACCACCTCAAAGAGTTCAAGGAAGATGTAACCTTTGAATACTTCAACGAGTTCGGATTGAACGAGTATGTGAATTTCCTGCGTGACAAAAAGGATATGAGGAACAGCACCATCGGCAAACAGATGGGATTCCTAAAATGGTTCCTGCGCTGGAGCTTCAAGAAAGGACATCATCAGAATATAGCATACGACACTTTCAAGCCCAAATTGAAAACCACCTCTAAAAAGGTGATATTCCTGACTTGGGACGAATTGAACAGACTGAAAGATTATCAGATACCGAAAGACAAACAATATCTGGAGCGTGTCAGGGACGTTTTTCTGTTCTGTTGCTTCACAAGCCTGCGATATTCAGATGTTCGCAACCTGAAAAGAAGCGATGTGAAGTCCGACCACATCGAAGTTACCACTGTCAAAACGGCAGACAGCCTGATAATTGAACTGAACGACCACAGCAAAGCCATACTTGAAAAATACAAGGAAGTCCATTTTGAAAACCACATGGCACTGCCTGTTATCAGCAATCAGAAGATGAACGATTATTTGAAAGAACTGGGGGAACTGGCTGAAATCAACGAACCTGTACGGGAAACTTATTATAAAGGGAATGAACGTATAGATGAAGTCACACCCAAATACGCACTGTTAACCACTCATGCAGGAAGAAGAACATTCATCTGTAATGCGCTGGCTCTCGGTATTCCGGCACAGGTCGTAATGAAATGGACGGGGCATAGTGACTATAAAGCCATGAAACCCTATATTGACATAGCAGATGATATTAAGGCTAATGCCATGAACAAGTTTAACCAACTATAAAAGTATCAATCAGTTTCATAGATTATCAGCTATTTGAATTATATTTGCGACAACAATAAACATTAGAATGGAAAATAACAGAGAATATCATATAGGAAAAACGGACTTTGACGCATTTGTTCATGCTGTCGGTTCGGAAATAGAACAGGCGCAAGTCCGGCTGATTACCGCAGCCAATGCGCAAATGCTGTTCCATTACTGGAAAATGGGCAACTATATCCTGTATCATCAAAACTTGCAAGGCTGGGGAAGCAAAATCATCAAGCAACTGGCTAAGGCTATCCGTTTCAATTATCCTGAAAAGAAAGGCTATTCGGAGCGCAACCTTACCTATATGTGCCAATTTGCACGGTCATATCCGCTGAACGTACTACGCAGCTTCATTGATACAGATGCAAGACTGTCTGTTCCAAGCATACAGAATGTTACAGATGAAGTCCTGAAACTAAACAACGGACAATTTACGCAGGAACTTACTGCGCAAATACAATCCGCTGATTGTCAGTCCTTAGAATTTACGCAGGAAGCTCCTGCGCAAATTCAGGATGTGGCGAAAACTGTTTCTGCCATTTACAGAATGGAGATTAAGGAGATAGAAAAATTTTTCTTGACCTCCCCTGTTGCCAGAATAAACTGGGCAAGCCAAATGGTTATACTTGACAGTTCGTTGCCGTTAGGTGTGAGATATTGGTACATGAAACAGTCTGTAGAAATGGGCTGGAGCAGCAATGTGCTTAAAATACAAATTGAAACCAACCTATATAACAGACAAATCAGCAACAACAAGGTAAACAATTTCACAGCCACACTTCCGGCACCACAAAGTGACCTTGCCAATTATCTGTTGAAAGACCCGTATATATTTGATTTGGCAGGAGCAAAAGAAAAGGCAGATGAAAGGGATATAGAGGAACAACTGGTAAAACACGTTGCCCGTTATTTGTTGGAAATGGGCAACGGATTCGCCTTTGTCGCCCGGCAGAAGCATTTTCAAATTGGCAACAGTGATTTCTTTGCCGACTTGATTCTATATTCAATTCCGCTACACGCATACATTGTTATAGAGCTAAAGGCTACCCCATTCAAGCCGGAGTATGCAGGACAGTTGAATTTCTACATCAATGTGGTGGATGACAAACTGAGGGGAGAGAATGACAACAAGACTATCGGGTTGTTGCTGTGTAAGGGAAAAGATGAGGTGGTAGCACAATACGCATTGACAGGCTACGACCAGCCGATAGGTATCAGTGATTACCAGTTGAGCAAGGCTATACCCGAAAACCTGAAATCAGCCTTGCCAAGCGTGGAAGAGGTGGAAGAAGAACTGACATCTTTCCTTGACAAGGACAATAATCCCCAAAATTGAAATCTATGGCAGGAGAGATTAACAAACTGATTCCCCTATATGGAGAACTCAACAGGATATATAATGATTGGGTGACCAATTATGCTTTTTCTTTTGACAAGCAAAAATTCATCACCGATTTTTACAGGCAGCATAATGATACAAAGGCTTTTGAAGCCGCTATCCTTGAACTGATACTTGACAAGCAGAAAGAACAATACACATTGATTCTCAATAGTCTGAAAATCGAAATAGGAAAGAATATACGGGCTTATGAAACAAAACCACTGAATGATGACATCATAAAGCGTGTATGTTTTCACTACGCAGACAGGCGTAATTCTGCAATTAGAGACCAGTTGGAGATTACCACCAAGTTGCACGAACCTTTGAATGACGCATACCACAGGTATGATTTCATTGGTTTTCGGGAGCATACGGACGAAGAAGAAATACAGGCAGAAAAGGAATATGAACGCTGCAAGGCTGAATACGACAAGGAAAAGAAAGAATTGGATAAACTCTATGATCTGCAAAAGCAAGACAGGAAAGAGGCTTTTCAATATATCGAAAACCTTTCCGGTGATGTTTACCGCCTAAGTCTTCTTTTTATGGAAGTCCTGAAAAAATACCTTCCTGATGATGTGGAAGAAAAACGACCGGAGGAATTAGTCGAGCAAAATGCGCCAGAAGAAGTACATAATACACCGGAGGAACAGCATGAATATTTTGACATGAAGCCGCTTTCGCCTATTTATGAAACCTGTGTCGGGGAACAGTTTGAAGCCATTACCATAGCGGACTTCTATGCCAATATAAACCTGTACCCCTGCAAGAACAAACTAAAAATCAAGGCAAGGGAAAAGATACGGGTGTGTTACCTGATATTCCTGATGAGCGAGAAACTATCCAAGCAATACAGGGATGAATGGAGGAGCCAAATATTAAAACTGCTGGATATTGACGAGAGTTATTATCGGTCAAAATACAAAGAGCCAGTTTCCGATTTTCCGAGTGACAGCAACCAAAAATTCGCCAAAGAAATGGAAAGCATATTCTGATAATTCGTGATATATCCTGATACTCCACGAAATTACCACTTTTACCACTCAAATTAATTTTTGAGTGGTATTTTTATTGTCTGATATTTAATAAGATAGCGCAACATCCTATTTATATCATCCACATCCTTACCACTTACAGCCATACCTAATTTTGCATCGTTCGAGAACAGAAATAGCAGCCAGTGCGCAGGGCTGATTGTTTAACGACTAAATAGATTGGACGATGACAAATCTTCAAGAGTTATTATTAAAACCCGTCTGGCAGATGACAGGCGAAGAGTTCATATTCCTAAGCAAACACGCTTCCAACCAAACGGAAGCGCAACCGCAACCTGTAACGGACACAGAAAGGAAGTATGTGTACGGAATACTTGGCATTGCCAAATTGTTCGGGTGCAGTCTGCCAACCGCCAACCGTATAAAGAAAAGCGGAAAGATAGACAAAGCCATTACGCAAATAGGGCGTAAGATTATCGTGGATGCGGAACTTGCCCTTGAACTGGCTGGAAAGAAAACCGGAGGACGAAAATAACGGGAGGGGTACTTATGGACTATATGAAAGATATAAAGGAAATATCGGCGGAAGAAGCCGTAATCCTTTGGCAAGCCTCACGTTTGAGCCTGTCGAAAAGTTACGAGAAAGCACCTGAAATTCTCAAAGTACATAGTTCCGTCATAGGAACATTGGGGAATTTCAGCGCATCCATCGGCAAAGCCAAGAGCAAAAAAACTTTCAATGTGTCGGCTATCGTAGCCGCCGCATTGAGGAATGGTACGGTATTGCGATATGTGGCGGAACTTCCGGAAGACAAACGGAAAATCCTTTATGTGGACACGGAACAGAGCCCTTACCATTGTCTGAAAGTAATGAAACGTATTTTGCGGATGGCAGGGCTTCCCGATGACAGGGACAATGAAAATCTTGAATTTCTTGCTTTGAGGAAATACACGCCTGAACAGCGTATCAGGATTGTTGAACAGGCTATTTACAATACGCCTGACATAGCCCTTGTAATCATAGACGGCATCCGTGACATGGTATATGACATCAACAGCCCCGGTGAATCGACACGCATCATATCCAAGCTGATGCAGTGGACGGACGACAGGCAGATACATATCCACACGATACTCCACCAAAACAAGGGCGATGAGAACGCAAGGGGGCATATCGGCACGGAACTGAACAACAAGGCGGAAACAGTCCTCCTTGTGGAAAAGGACAAGAGCAATGGAGATATAAGCAATGTTTCAGCCATGCACATACGGGCAATGGACTTCGAGCCTTTTTCATTCCGCATCAATGACAATGCTCTGCCCGAACTGCTGGAGGGTTACAAGCCCGAAGCCAAGAAACCGGGAAGACCGGAAGAGGAAAAGTTCGATCCTTACAAGCATATCACCGAACAGCAGCACCGAATCGCACTGGAAGCTGTTTTCGGACTGAAAGAGGAATACGGCTACAAGGAACTGGAAGACACCTTAATCAAGACTTATGTGTCGGTGGGTGTAAAGCTGAACCATAAAAAGGCGGTATCGCTCATCACCATGCTTCGGAACAAACGGATGATAGTGCAGGAGAACGGCAGGAAGTACACGTTCATGCCCGACTTCCACTATTAGCCCGCACCTTGCAATCGCTTCACTTTATTCCGATGGTCTATATATTAGGGATAAAGCGAAGTGGTTGCGGAATGTGGCAAAACCGCTTCACTTTATTACCGTACTCTATATATACGAGAATAAAGTGAAGTGATTATAGACCGTACTTCATAAAGAGAGGTACGGGCGAAAAGAGAAATAAACCAATTCAATTATCATTAAACCAATCGTTTTATGGATATACAGACAGCGAAACAAATCAAGATAGCAGATTATCTGCACAGTCTGGGCTTTTCTCCGGTCAAACAGCAGGGGATAAACCTGTGGTATAAGTCACCGCTAAGGGAAGAAACGAAAGCATCGTTCAAGGTGAATACAGAACGTAACCAATGGTATGACTTTGCACTCGGTAAGGGTGGGAATATCATCGCACTTGCACAGGAACTTTATTGTTCCGACCATGTGCCATATCTCCTGCAAAGAATCGGAGAACAGACACTCAACATTCGCCCCGTGTCTTTTTCTTTTGGCAAGCAATCATTTTCCGAACCAAGTTTCCAACAGCTGGAGATTGTACCGCTTTCATCTCCTGCCCTGCTTGCTTATTTGCAGGAAAGGGGGATAAACATTACACTGGCGAAAAAAGAATGCAGTGAAGCGCATTTCACCCATCATGGCAAACGCTATTTCGCCATTGCCTTTCCCAATGTATCGGGCGGATATGAAATCCGCAACCGCTATTTCAAAGGCTGTATCGCACCAAAGGAAATATCCCACATCAGACAATCTGGAACAGCAAGGGAAACGTGCTATGTGTTCGAGGGATTTATGGACTATCTTTCATTTCTTACTTTGAGAATGGAAAGTTGTCCGAAATATCCCGAACTGGATAGACAGGATTATATGGTGCTGAACTCCGTAGCCAATGTTTCCAAAGCTCTCTATCCTTTGGGGAACTACGAGCGCATCCATTGTTTCTTTGACAATGACCGTGCGGGGATGGAAGCACTCCAACAAATCCGTATGGAATACGGCAGGGACTTATACATCCGTGACGCTTCGCAGACCTACAGCGGATGCAAGGACTTGAACGAATACCTACAGAAAAAGATAGAAAGGGAGAAGCTGGTTCAACCTGTCAAGAGGAAGCAAAATGTATCGGCGAAGAAACCGGGAGGCTTTCGGTTATAGCCCACTATAACTACACGCTTCGCTTTCGTAGTTGTGGGCTCTCCCGAGGGGCTTATGGCTCTGCCCTAAGAACCCGGCAAGGGCTGTCAGCCCTATGCAACCCGACCAAAGAGTGACCCTCTCTTTGGAAACTCCGCTTATGGGTTAGTACCCCTAAGAACCCCTCTGCGAAAGCGAGCAAAACAACCTATCGTAAACAATAAAATCAGAATAGTTATGGCAACTAAATCAAGCATACATATCAAACCTTGCAACATCAAATCAAGCGAGGCTCATAACCGAAGGACTACCGAGTATATGCGTAATATCGGAGAGTCCAGAATCTACATCGTGTCCGAACTCTCTGCCGACAACGAGCAGTGGATAAACCCGGATTTCTGTAGTCCGAATTTACAGACGCACTACGACAACATCAAACGGATGGTAAAGGAAAAGACAGGTCGTGCCATGCAGGAGAAAGAGCGGGAGCGCAAAGGAAAGAACGGAAAAATCATAAAAGTGGCAGGATGCTCGCCCATCCGTGAGGGTGTGCTGCTCATCAAAGCGGACACCACACTGGCAGACGTAAAGAAATTTGGCGAGGAATGTCAAAGACGCTGGGGCATCACTCCGCTTCAAATTTTCCTGCACAAAGACGAGGGACATTGGCTAAGCGGACAGCCTGATGCAGAGGACAAGGAGAGTTTCCAAGTAGGTGAAAGATGGTTCAAGCCGAATTACCATGCACACATCGTATTCGACTGGATGAACCACGACACGGGCAAGAGCCAAAAGCTCAATGATGACGATATGATGGAAATGCAGACTTTGGCATCTGACATCCTCTCCATGCAACGTGGGCAATCTAAATCCGAGACCGGAAAGGAACATTTGGAACGAAATGATTTCATCATTGAAAAGCAGAGAGCCGAACTGCAACGCATGGATGCTGCAAAACGGCACAAAGAAGAACAGATAGGTCTTGCTGAACAGGAACTGAAACAGGTGAAATCAGAAATACGCACTGACAAGCTAAAGAAAACAGCCACCAATGCAGCCACCGCCATAGCAAGCGGAGTTGGTTCTCTTTTCGGAAGTGGAAAGATGAAAGAGCTGGAGCGAACTAATGAAGATTTGCACCAAGAGATTGCCAAACGAGACAAAGGTATTGACACCCTCAAAATCCAAATGCAGGAAATGCAAGAGCGACATGGCAAACAGATACGCAATCTTCAGAGCATACACAACCAAGAACTTGAAGCCAAAGACAGGGAAATATCACGATTGAACACTCTGCTTGAAAAGGCATTCAAGTGGTTTCCGATGCTTAGAGAAATGTTGAGAATGGAAAAACTCTGCGCTGTCATTGGATTTACCAAAGATATGATAGATTGTCTTTTGACAAGGAAAGAAGCTATCCAATGTAATGGCAAGATTTATTCCGAGGAACATAGAAGAAAGTTTGAAATCAAAAACAACATCTTCAAGGTGGAGAAGAATCCGACCGATGATAGCAAACTTGTACTGACCATAAACAGGCAACCGATAAGCGAATGGTTCAAAGAGCAATGGGAGAAACTTCGGCAAGGTTTGCGACAACCAACGGAAGAACCAAGAAAAAGTAGAGGATTCAAGTTATAATAGAAAAAAAAGACAATATAAAAGCACTCTGATAGTTACGAAGTGCTTTTATATTGTATAAATTATATAATGTTTACCATTGAAGCTTCAAAGTAAACGCAACTTAAGGAATTGCCGAATTTTGTATTAATAAAGAATATACGACCTCTGATATATGCGCAACATATTGTGATGCTTGTGATTCATTACCCTTGAAATCCTTAACAAATATCGCTAAAGTATAGCAGACATTATTAGGCAGGCATATATAGGCAACATCATTGTGAGCTGCAAGAATACCATTTTCATTGACATAACCAGAACCCGTCTTATGTGCAATAGAAACCCTTTCTTTATCAAGAAGCGGAGCGACTATTCTATCTGTACCTGTCACACATTCTTTTAATGTATTCTTAATGAAACTTTGCTTCTCACCACTGACAATACTTTCGGTAAACAAACGGTTCATCAACATTGCGGCACCAAGAGGAGATGTATAATTAAAGTAAGCCCTATCGTGGTCAGCCGACATTTCCTCTTCTGTATAAGCTATCTGAAAACTTGAACGAGGAATAAGTGTGGCTATAAAACTGTCAGTTTGAGCAACATTGACCATATCTTTAAACATCAGATTGCTTGCATTATTATCACTTTGAGCAATAGTATAACGAAGTAAATCTCTCACGGTTAATGATATAACCAACTCGGAATAATCTTTCATCATAGGACTCCAAGTCTTTGAATCAAGTCTATTCCTATCTATCTTTACTAAGGTATCAAGTGAAATCCCTTTGTTATCAAAATCATTGCAAAGAGCTAATGCCTGATGAACCTTAAATACACTCATCATAGGATATACACTCTTATCATTAACTTTAACTGTATCTGTGTTATTAATAATAATTGCCACTCCAATTTCACCAGGACAAGCTGATACTATCCGAGAAATGCTATCAGTCAAAACATCTGTCAAAGGTGGATTTGTACTATTATTAGAAGTTGATTTAGAGAACAATAAAAAAACTAAAACTATGATACAAACTAAAGCTATACACAAAATTACAAGGCGTTTTCTTCTACTTTTTTTCATACTACGATTTTTAAACATTATATATTATCATGACAGACCCTGATTTATTATTTACTGCAAAGATACGAAATCTTACGGAAAATGAATTGGTTGTTTTTTTCGTTTGTTCTGTTTTTTATCAAATTATTTTCCGAGCGAATATGATTCGTCTTAAATAAAATAAAAACACCCAACTTTACATTCTTGGGTGTAAAATTGGGTGTTTGTTTTATAATTTGCTGATTTTCAGCGTTTATTGCGGAGAGGGAGGGATTCGAACCCCCGGTACCTCGCAGTACAACGGTTTTCAAGACCGCCGCAATCGACCACTCTGCCACCTCTCCAAATGCGGATGCAAAGATAAAGGAAAATTTAAATCCACAAAAGAAAGAATTTGTTTTTTCTCAAAAATATCCATCCCAATTAATACAGTTTAAAATCCCGATCCCGTAAACTCTTGACGGCAAGTTTCTCGTGTAAAACCAAAGGAGCTAACTCTTCTCCCGACAGACTTGATTTTGCCGGGATAAAAACCACGTGAGGATAGTTCAAAATAAGACCATGTAGTAATTTCACCCGCTCCATGTGAAAATCAGAAGTAACAATGAACAACAAATCCGGCCTTTCCCGCTCGATTATCGGCTTTGACATCCGGAAGTCCTCCACCGTATTCGTGGTCAGCGCGAATTCTAAGAAATCACTTTCCCTTACCCCTCGCTCGATCAAAAAACGTTTTGAATAATAAGCATGAGGATGATTGGTCGTGTTGAAGGATTCACCAAATCCCCCAGTACAAAGAATCTTCACACCATCATTATGAAGATAAAGCCCTAATGTACACTCTAGCCGATCCACCGCCATCGGGCTTAAATTTCCCTGTTCATCATTCGGTGCCCCCAATGTTAAAACGATCTGTTTCATATAATACCCCGGTTAGTTCAAATTTACGATTCCAAAGTTAAAGAATATTCATTATTTTTGTAAACAATACAACGTATTATTAACACAGGCAAAATGACAGAATCATGGACGGAAAATTAAGTATCAACACGGGTACCTGCATTAAATGCGGCAAGTGCGCACGAGTATGCCCTTCACAAATCATCACACAGGAAACAAAAGGCTCCACAGTAAAAGTACAAAACGTAGAAAATTGCATCGCGTGCGGGCATTGCGTGGCAGTGTGTCCTACCAGCTCGGTACTTCATTCCGAATTCCCGCCTGAAAAGGTACACGCATTCAAATACAGTGACTACCCCACCCCCGAACAAATGATGCTCGTGTGCAAAGCCCGCCGTTCGAACAGGGCATTTTCGACCAGACCGATTCCCAGAGAGATGCTGGAACAAATCATCGAGGCCGCCCATCGTGCCCCAACGGCAAGTAATATGCAACAAGTACACTTCACACTGGTAACCGATCCCAAACAACTGAACGCAATCAGTCGTTTCACGCTAGACGTATTTAACTCGGCCGCCAAGAAATTGAAAAACCCGATACTAAAACCCATCTTGAAACGAATTATGCCGGACGCCTACCGTTACCTGCCCGTGTTTGACCGCCTGAACCGGGAGTATGCCAACGGACACGACATGATTCTGCGGGGAGCCACGGCCGCCCTGTTTATCCACACGCCAAAAACCAGTCGTTTCGGAAGTGCAGACGCAAATCTGGCTTATCAGAACGGGTCACTCATGGCGGAATGTCTCGGGGTAAACCAATTCTACATGGGATTCGTCTGCACCGCCATCCATCAGGAAAACAAGGGAACTCTCGCTAATATGCTGGGAATAAACGGCACGATTCATGCCGCCATGGCCCTCGGTATGCCGGAATTCCGTTTCTCCAATTACATTGACAAAAAAGACACGGTAAAAACAGACCTGTAATTTACCACGCCTCCAAACCGAAACTTACTGTTCCTCCAGTAGTTTCTGTAACTTTGCCGGAGTAAGAACTTCTCGGGTATAAAATTTCCCATCCACGAACACGCTATACGTGGTGAGCGGCGCCCGATGATCCCGTGCCATTTCACGAGTCATTATCGGGTGTACCCGCACGGGAACACTTGAAGATTGAATAACCGGATCTAGTAGTTTGATATAGGGCACCGTAAAAGGACATTGTGCCGTGTAAAATATATCTATTCCCTTAACATCATCGCCCAAACCGGCAGAGGCACACGATTTAAAACGAGGAAACGGAGCATTCGGTCTAAACCGTTTTACCAATAATTCGATGCTCGGAACACACGAATCACACACCTCGTACCCGTGCCTGATGAAAAAAGCCTTGTCCGAAAGATACGGTAACTTCTTCTTACCTACCATCACGACCACACCGTTTGTATCCGCAACATCTTCCTCACACGTTTTCAACAACTCCCGACCGTATCCGTGTCCTTTAAACGATCCGGCCACCCACAGACAATTGATGAAGGTGTAGCCGTCCGCCTCGATAGGCACCCAAGCATATTCAGCCGGTAAATACTCGATGAAAACTTTTCCCCGGACATTCAGTTTGACAAACTTCAATCCCTCCTCCATACGACACGCCAACCACTCTTTCTTGGCCTTCACTCCCTCAGCACTTTTCTTGTCAGACATGGCACAACAAATATGTTCCTGTCCTATATTCTCTTGGGTTAAAATCACTTTATCCATATTCTCATTTTGCAGATAAAGATACAACAATTATATACACAATCATCTCTATTTCGGAATTTCCCGGACAACCCGACAAGGATTTCCCACGGCAACCACGTTAGCCGGAATATCCTTCGTCACAACACTCCCCGCACCGATCACCGTGTTAGCGCCAATAGTTACTCCCGGTACAATCGTCACGTTTCCCCCAATCCAGACGTTGTTCCCGATATTTACCGGATAAGCGTATTCCAACCCCGAATTACGAATCTCCGCATCCAACGGGTGACCTGCCGTGTATATGTTCACGTTCGGGGCAAGCATCACGTTATCACCAATCGTCACGGGAGCCACGTCGAGAATCGTACACCCCACGTTCGCATAGAAATTCTCCCCGATGCGGATATTATACCCGTAATCACAATTAAACGGCTGTTCAATCAGAAAATTATCCCCTGTACTTCCTAATAATTCCCGCAAGATACGTTCCCTGATCTCTTTCTCGGAAGGCCGGGTATGATTATAATCGTACAACAACTCTTTGGCCCGAATCCTCTCCGCGTATAGTACGGGGTCCATGGCGTTATACAGCTCCCCGCCAAGCATCTTCTCTTTCTCTGTCTTCATCATTTTTTTACTTTACACAGAGAGGCTGTTCGGGAAGTCTTATCCAGTATCTACAAGCTACCCCCTCCAACTCCCCCTTGCACAGGGGGAGAGCTGATTACCAAGCGGTTTCTCCCCCTGTGCAAGGGGGAGTTAGTGGGGGTAGTTGTTGAAAAAGTGACTTTTTGAACAGCCCCTTTGACTCAATATATTTTCCTCTATCAAGCGTCTTTCTTGGCATACTCGGACAATTCACACCCGAAAGTATCCATCAGGTAATTATCCAGCTCATCTGCCTTGAACGCCATATTCGTGATATTTTTCTGTACCTCGTCTGCAAAATCAGAGAAAATGTCGGAGATATGAATCCGGTAAGACAGATAAATCTGATTACCGTCCAATCCCAATTGATAAGGTTTCACCTCTGCATTCAACAAGTAGGTCAACACGGGTTCGAGATTCTTCTTCGGTAACACGTTGATCGGTGAAGTACAGAACAGGTAAGAACGCTGGTACACGAACATACGGATCTCTGAACTTCCCTTGTGGAACACCCAACTCTCGTAACCGACACGGGCCAACACGGGATTAATTCCCATAGCCTGAATAGCTTCCTCGCAGAAAACTGCCAAGTCGGTCAATGAACGTTCCTGGAAAACATTCGATGGCAACTTATCCCCGCATGACGGGCAATATTCCTCTTCATCGGAAATAAACTCGTCACAACTATTACATTGCACGTTATATACACTTGTATCCAGATCACCGATCTGTTCCAATAACTCACGTAAAGCCGTCACCGGAATACCGAATCCCATGTTATCCGCATCCGTGATC
>NZ_JBCOSQ010000019.1:37711-79950 GCF_040920905.1 Butyricimonas sp. RTP31003st1_G1_RTP31003_210430
CCCTCGGTTACCGTGAACGGCATCCCGAACGGGTAACCTGCCACGTTGATCTTCTGTCCGATAGACACGCTATCTAACGCAGACAAAGCGATTTCCGGTAGGGCGGAGAAATCCCCCTCGGCCTTTAAAAAGGCTATATCCTTTGCCGGGTTCACCAACACGACTCTAGCGTAAAAACGATTTTTGTCGTTATCTTGCAGAGCAACCTCGCGGAAACCGTCCACCACGTGGTAATTCGTCACGAACAGGTCATAATTTTTCAAGTAAAAACAACTGCCTGACCCACCGGCATGATTGACCTTATATACAGCGTTAAAAATATTCTGTTCCATAATCATTAAATTTCATTATTGTTGCTGACCGTTTCCCATATAAGTGGCGGCTAACTGTTGTACTTTCAACATATAATCTTCCATACTCACCTGTCCGGCAGCTAGCTGTTGCTGCAACTCCTGCACCTTCTGCACGTACTCCATCATTCCACCGCCCTGTTGCATGGCTTGTGCCGCTTGTTGCATTCCTTGCTGCATCATTTGCTGCATTCCCTGCATCATTTGGGACATATCAAATTCACCTTCCTCTTCGTCATCATCATCCGGTTCCAACTCTCCCTCCATGATATTATCCATGGCAGCATGTAAGATCGGGGCAGCCTCATCCCAAGGTTTAGCGGAAGCTTTTTCCAAGGCACGAACCACAACCGCATTCACGTCATCCTGCACGTTATTATAATAGTACATCTCGTAGAACTTGTAAACAATCATCAAGCAACACGTCATGTAATCACCCGTTTCAAACGCTTGGGTGGCACGATTGTATGAATTCTCGAAATTCTCCTGAATATTCTTCAAATTAGAACGACGTTTATCCGAAATAAAGGTCTCCACGTAGTACAAATCCTCAGCCCATTGCTCTTTTGTCATTCCCTGCAAGCGGGCAATGACAGACTTCCCGTAATTCACCACTTCCGGCAGCGGAATATCTTCCCGATCCATCTCGGAAACGGCCTTATTCAAGTCGTTCAACAACTGTCCCTGCGGGTGAGCGTAATACAATATCTTCAATATCGTCGTATCCAGCACGTTCCACGCGAACCCGTATTTCCGGTCCGCCTCGAAATCCTTCACGGCATCCATACACTCCTTACAACTCAATTGTACCACCTCGTAAACCGTGTTCAGCGTTTCATCATCAAAAGGAGTTACTTTCGGTTCATATATCCGTTGAGCCCCGAACTTGGTCTCGAACTCGTCATCATACTTGTCACCCGTGTTACAAATCTCCTGAAGAATATAATAAATCTTGTAAGGATTTGCCAGTGCCAGCGGGCAAGTGTACTCGAATGCCAATCGATCCTTTTTCAACTCAACTTGAGCCAAGTCCATAGCGTTAAAATTCAAGCCTGCAACCTGCCGTAACAAGGGAATACGATTCTTCTCCGGCAAAGAGAGAAACGGTGCGTGAATCAACAACCGATCATTCTCGATCTTTATATTCACCACGATCGAACCATGAGGAATATTAAATTCCGTTCCTTTCGCGTTCCCATATTTCTCACGGAATTCGTCGTTCACATAGTCCAATAAAGCATAGAACGACTGCAAATATTCTCCATTATCGAACGCCTCTACGCTCGTGTCGAAATAATCGACCTTGATTTTACTTTCCGTAGAAGCGATCGTGGAAAGGTTAAATGTCAATGTTTGTTTCATGACTTATAATGTATTAAATAAATAATTATGATTCACGCACTCACTCGTGCCACATCCACACGGGAGCGCTATAAAATTATACAATTATCCGAGAAATCCACTCCTAGGCTTGTAAAAATAGGTTATAAACCAAAAAATAATCATCAAATTTCTCATAATCAACATCTCAAAACATATAATTTATCATAAGCAATCAAGGCCGCACCGCTAGTATACACCATACCCTAACCAACCTCCTTTCCCCAACAAATAATTTTTAATAAAAAGTTTGAAACTGCACCTGCTCTTTTATCGTATATACAGGAAATTTATAAACTCAAAAACACTCAAAACATGGAAATTACACATGATAAAACCAGACATATGTTCGAATTCACCGAAAACGGGAATTCGGCCGTCGTAGAATACAAACCCTTTGACGGGGGAATCAACATCTTACACACATTCGTTCCCAAACCTTTGCAAAATAAAGGCTACGGGGCCAAACTTGTGAAAGAAACGTTGGATTATGCACGGGAAAATCACTTGAAGGTTATCATCACCTGTCCTTTTGCCCGCGTATACGTGGCCCGTCATAAAGAATACGAAGATCTACTTTAATGCCATCTTCCCTACTGGCAAACACTTGCACATCAGAACAAAAAACAAAAATATTGCAAAAAAGGAGTGTTTGCGACAGGACAATTTTCCAAAAAATATAGAAATTTATAATTCTATCCTTTGGAACATCGGTAAAATTTAACAACTTTGTGGTGAATTACAAGAAGTGTGTAGCATGAAATATAACATCATTATCGCGATACTAATATGTGTAATCCTGTTTATTTTATACAAGTATATACAGGCGAAACAAATTATTAGCGACAAAAAAGGAGAAATCAAAACTTCTGAGGCACTATTCAATTTTATTTTACAACACATAAAGTCCTACATCCTTGTCATTGACAGGAACTTTATCGTGGAGAAAACGAACTATTACGCAATTACAGACACCGAGGACTCAGGACAACCTAAAAGAGTCGGGGAACTACTTAATTGTGTCAATTCCCTGAATAAAGGTTGCGGCAACGGAGAACTTTGCAAGACTTGTCCCATCAGACAGGCAATAACGGAAGCCTTTAAAACGAAAAAGGACTTTTCTAACTTGGAAACCACTGTAAGCCTGCGTCTATCAGACAAGAAAACCTTCAAATGCAATGTTGACGTTTCCGGTTCATACATGAACATTCACAACCGTCCGGAAATGTTAATTACCATTCATGACATCACGGAACTCAAACAGGCTCAAATTCGCTTACAAGATGCTTTGGCCAAAACAGAACGGATTGAAAAGTCAAAATTCACGTTTCTCGAAAAACTGAGTAACGAAATTAACGACCAGTTAAACTGCATCTTAGGCTGGACCAACCTGGTAAGTACGGATAAAACGCTGACACCTAACCAGCAAAACGAGTACATGAATCTTATATACGAACACTCCGACCAACTCTCGCATCTGGCAAATGACGTGTTGCGGCTGGCCCGGATCGATGCGCACAAGATCGATTTACAGATGGCAACCTTCTGTCTGCACGAGTTTTGCCAGGATATTATCCTTCTTCGAATGAACAATACCCACCCGAACGTGGAATTGTATTTGGAAGGAGACTCCCCGAATCTCTTGGTGTACACGGATCAACAAAAATTATATCAAGTAATTCTCAATCTCCTGTCCAACGCTCAGAAATTCACGAACAAAGGACACATCAAACTCGCTTATTCCGTGGATGAAGAACAAAATATGATTAACTTCATCGTGGAAGACACGGGCTTAGGAATGCCGCCCAGAATACACACGTACCTCTTCGAGAGATTCTACAAGGCAAACACCTTTACCGACGGCCCCGGACTGGGCCTGTCTATTTGTAAGGCATACATTGAGGCGATGGGCGGAACCATTCAATTTACCTCTTCTGAAGGACGTGGAACTCGTTTCCATTTCTCGATAAGAAAAGAACCGATTCCGGCAGGTGATGCTGCGCTGGATATGCACAAATAATACATTATCCACCACCACGACCGAGTATTTGAGTTTTTAATATAATTTACAAGACCGGCTCAAACCTTATCCGGGAAGTTTCCGTTTATCACGAAAAAACGACACGAATGGAAACAACTCAAAAGCCAAAAGAGATCATCGGGCATCTCATGGTCTTGTCAACAATTGTCATATATAGCTTTAACACGAATTTCATGAAGATCCTCATGCCGGAATGGATCGGCCCTCATGGCCTCGTGTTAATTCGTTGCACGGTCATGGCTTTCGGTTTCTGGATCATCTCCCTCTTCATCCCGGCAAATAAACAACAGGCAAAACCCAAAAGAAAAGACATCCTCATGATGATGCTGGGCGGTCTGCTCGGCATCGGGGGTAACTTACTACTATACATCAACGGCTTGAATATCACGGGTCCCGTGGATGCTTTTGTTATCCGTACCGTGCAACCTATTATCGTAATTGCACTCGCCGTACTGATTCTTCACGCAGACTTCAATCGTTACAAAGCCATCGGTATCGTTTTGGGACTCGCGGGAACTCTTTACGTTTCAATCACCCCACACGCCGGAGCGGTGAAAGACTCATTCACAGGAGACGTTCTGATCTTCGTCGCCTCGGTTTTCAACGCACTCTATCTCATATTAATCAAACCCTACACCCAGAAATTCAATTCGGTTATCGTGATGCGCTGGATGAGCTTGGCAGCCTTTATCCTCGTACTTCCCTTCGGTTTGCATCAAACCCTCGAAGCCCCGCTATTCACGTCAGAGGCTCCCGTACATATCTGGTTGGAACTCGGTTTCGTGCTTATTTTCGCCACGATGATAGCTTACTTCCTAAACTTGAAAGCCCTGCTATACATTTCGCCCTTTGTGGAAAGCGTGTATATTTACCTCCTCCCTATCACCGGAGCCATCGTGTCAATATCGCTCGGTCTCCAGAAATTCTCATGGCACGACCCGATCGCCCTCGTATTAATCATTGCAGGATTCGCATTGATAAACAAAAAGAAAAAAGTGAAAGCTGTTATAAACAAATCTTGAAATCAAACTATAAAAACACTTTCATACTCTCTGATAAATCGGCAATAATACCCTTATGTTTCTTCAGAAATTCACATATCTTCATCTTGGACTCGGGATTCTGTAATATTTCCGGGGATTCCAGCATCAAAGTCACCACATTTAGCAACTCGTTTGTCTCCTTGACACTTGTTGCCAACATCTGCATGAAAAACACTCTTTTCTCCTTATCCTCGAACAAAATTTCGAGCTCTCTCCGTAATTCCTCACCATCAATATTCGCCAATTTAACCTCACTCATCATTGTCTTATCTTTTTAAATTTCCAGATCTTACCACAATCAAAACACTTGTTTGCCGACCGGAATATTTGTATTCTCACTTTCCCCACAAATACCCGGACACAAGTTAGCATATTTTCACCACATTTCCAAATATGGCGCAATAACATTCCATTTTATTCCAATGACAAGACTAATCAATGCAATATTGTCACACTTTTCCCTCCCTTTTTCTCTTCTTCCACAACTGCCAACTATTGATACTATTCTGCCACAGGACATAAGCGGCAGGTCCTATCGAAGAAAGAGGCGAAAGATACACTTGCGCCATCCATATAGCCAGAATCGTGTTTTTCTGTCCCAATCCTTGGCCTCCTGCAATGGTCTCACCATGTCGGCAACCAATCCAACGCCCGATCGCAAATTGTCCGATACACAATAACAACGCGGCAAAAGCGATTAAAAACTCTTCCCCGTAGTTTTTACTATCCTGCTGCATGATGAAAGACACCGTTTTCCCGACCACGATTGTCAGGCTGAACGACCACAGATAGAAAGAAATACTTTGATGACTTTTCAACACCTTATGTGCTGAAGGAATAAAATATTCCAAGATCCATGCCCCAGCCAGCGGCAAAAGTAACAACGGCCCAACCTGCCGGCAAACGTACCATAAAGACGCACCGAAAGACATTTCCCCTTGCGTCCCCACGAGAGAGAAAATCACAGGTGACACGATTGCCACGCACAAATTACTCGCTAACGTGTAAGCGGCTAGACATGGCACACTCCCGCCCAGCATCCCCGTGACAACCGTCGCGGCCACGGCCGTCGGAGCCAGCACGCAAATCATCATAGCCTCTCCCAACAAGGCATCAAAAGGGCATAACACGGCGTACACGCACACGCTACCCACGACCTGAACCACAAGCATCCACACGTGTAACCGGGTAAAACGCATTTCCCTGATCGACAAACGACAACACGTGATTAATAGCATCACGGAAATCAAGTAAGGAGTCAAGAAAGAAAACAAGCTGAAAAAAGAGTAAAATATACCCCCGCTTAACATCGCCAAAGGCAACATCCATGTTTTTAATCGCTCTAACACGTCTTCATTATTTTTCCATCGCAAAGGAACATTGAATTCGTTAATAATCCAAATAAAAAACAGAAGATCACCCCTTCTGTCAAAACTTGTAAAATACCAGTTATAATCTTTCGTTTTTAACCCTAAATCATGGCTATTATGCAAAATTTGTCTACTTTTGCCCGTGGAACAGGAAAACATCTCCAAGGCGTATAATCACTACTAAATAGATTCGATCATGTCTGAAAACAAGAATACCGCAATTCCGGTAAATGAATTAGAAGATTTACAAGAGAAAGAGTTTATACTCCACGAGCTACAAAAATCAGCAAAAATCGGCTGGTGGAAGGTAAACTTCAACACTCACGAAATCATTTGTTCAGACTACATCATGGATATACTCGATCTATCTAAAAACACCATGACCGTGGAAGAGTTCCTAAACATCATCAACGTGGAACACAGGCAACGCATCTCCTCCTCGTTCATCCACATCCGGACACAGAATTTCTATGACGAAATATTCCCGATCCAAACAAAGTATGGAGAATTATGGATTCATTCCAAGCTGGGCAACAAAATCGTGCGGGAAGACAACACGGTTATCGCCATCGGATTTTCCCAGATACTTGATGAAGAAACGAATACATCCCTTTATAAAAACAAGGAAGACTCCCGTTTAAAGGAATTACTGGTCCGGCAATTCGCCCTCTCTCAATCCCTATCAAACTTTTTGAAAAGCGCAGACACCCAAAAAGTCATCACGGACACGCTGAAAGATCTATTACGGCAGTTTAACGGGGACCGCACCTACATATTCCAATACGACAAGACCAAAGGTACACAAAGTTGTATCTACGAAGCTACTCGGGAAGGAGTTTCCCCGGAGATCGACACGTTGCAGGATATGGATATCAACTATAACCAGTGGTGGAGTAAACAAATGTTCAACAACGTGCCTATCATCATCAACAACCTCGATGAGATGCCACCGGAAGCCGTAAACGACAAGCAAACTTTGGCCCGCCAGAATATTGCCTCCCTCATGGTATTCCCACTTCTATCCGCACAAGGTATTTGGGGATATATGGGGATAGACATTGTAAACACACCCCGCCTTTGGAGTATGATCGACAAGGAATGGTTTTCAGCCATCTCCAACATCATCAACATCTGTATCGAATTACGGGCATCCGAGAAAAAAGCCCAACAGGAAAGAGAGTATTTCAAGAGCCTTTACGACCATATGCCGATCGGTTACCTACGGATGCAAATCTTATGTGATCATTCCGGCAAAGTAACCGATTACAAATATCTGGATGCGAATCCCGCCTTTTACAATATAACAGCATCGCCAATCGGTTCGTATATCGGTCATACTGCTAAAGACTTCAACGCGAACAAACCCGAAGAACTGGAAGTGTTGCAGCAAGTCGTTTCAAGCGGCAAAGTCCTTGAAACCAATCGGCTAATAGCAAATACAGGACGCCAGTATCATATCTTGATCTACTTACAAGGTCAACAAGAAGTCGTCGCTTTGTTCACAGACATCTCGGAACGGATGAAAACGATCGAGGCCCTTCGCCGTAGTGAAGAAACCTTACACAACATTTACAAAAACATACCTGTCGGTATCGAAATCTATGATAAAGATGGAACCTTAATCGCTCTAAATGACGTTGAAAGCGAAATCTTTGGATTCGAACACAAAGAAGACGTACTGGGAGTTAATCTATTTAAAAATCCGAATCTCCCCCAGCAACACCTCGAAATGTTACGGCAGGGCGAGGAAATCATGTTCCCGCTGACGTACAAATTCACAAACGTGAATAAAACTTACTACAACACGAAATACGAGGGGACAAGAAACTTGACGGTAAAAGGAAATTGTCTCTATGATACCGACAATAACATAGAAAATTACCTGCTCATCGTCATTGACAACACGGAAGCCATCAAGGCTTACCGCAAAATTGAAGACTTTGAAACCCTGTTCAATGACATCGCGGAATTCTCCAAAGTAGGTATTTGCCGCTGGAACCCGCTAAGTAACAACTTTCTGGGTTCGGACGTTTGGTTTCATAATCTCAACCAGACACCCCGCCAAATCAACAATATCATGGAAGCCTACGAGTATGCTCACCCGGATGATCTCCAATGTCTCTCCACGTTTTTCCAAAACGTCATGGACGGGGAAGAACAGTCATTCTCCGGGCAAGTACGTATCCAATTCGAGGATAGCTGGCGCTGGATGCGCGTACGTTTCAAAGTGAAAGAATACAATCCGCAGAAAGGCATTATTGAACTCATCGGGCTAAATCTTGACATCACGGAACTAAAAGAAACAGAAAGTAAACTCATTGCCGCCAAGCTGAAAGCCGAAGAGGCTGATCGCTTGAAATCGGCCTTCTTGGCTAACATGAGCCATGAAATCCGTACCCCTCTCAACGCGATAGTAGGTTTCTCCAACTTGTTGGCTGACACGAGCGACATCGAGGAAAGGGAACAATACATCTCCGTGATACAGAAAAACAACGAACTTTTATTGCAACTCATCTCTGATATTCTTGACCTCTCCAAAATCGAGGCGGGAACCTACGAGGTCACGTTTGCCGAAGTGGACGTGAATGACCTATGCGAAGAAATCATCTGTTCTCATGCCATGAAAGTCCCTCAGGGCGTGACGTTATCATTCGAGGAACACGAGCCTCATTGTTTCATTTGCAGTGACAGAAACCGCATCACGCAGATTCTTTCAAACTTCATCAACAACGCGATTAAATTCACGGAATCCGGTTACATTCACGTGGGTTATACTCTCTCGGAAAAGTACATCCGATTCCACGTGCAAGACTCGGGTATCGGGATCTCGACAAAGAATCAAGAACAAATCTTCGATCGTTTTATAAAATTAAATACCTTCGCGAGAGGTACAGGCTTGGGTTTGTCCATCTGCAAGAGTATCGTTGAAAAACTGGGCGGGGAAATCGGGGTTAAATCCACACTGGGATGCGGCTCCACGTTCTGGTTCTCGCTCCCCTATGATCCCTTGTATAAAGCAAAGTCAGGCACTACCGGCCATTGATAATTTGCTTAACACGATCGAACATGCCACTAAATCCCGAAATATCCCGTTTCATCCGGGAGCATCTGGACGACAATCCGGATCAGTTACTATGGAAGAAAAACGAGTACCCGGATGATCGTGTCGTGTTGGCCGTGGAACAAATTCAGGCCCGGGAGAATATCAAGGAGAAACTTCCCTCGTGGTATGCCTGCCGGGACATCTTCTACCCGTCCAGACTATCCACCGAACAATGCTCATCCGAGACAACTGCTCCCTACAAGGCTCGACTCGCCACGGGTAACTCCCTCTGCGACCTCACGGGTGGCTTGGGCGTCGACACGTACTTCTTTTCCCGGCAAATAGATAAAGTGACATACGTGGAGCGCTATGAATCGTACTGCGAGGCTGCTCGTTCCAATTTCCTAGCACTGGGAGCGACTAACATCGAGGTTATTCACGCTGACGCGACAACCGTGGCCAACCAAGTTATTGCCGACACGTACTACGTTGATCCCGCCCGCCGGACAACCGATAACAAGCGGGTGTTCGCCCTGACCGATTATGCCCCAAACGTACTGGAAATCAAGGAAACACTTTTACAACAAGGTCAACGCCTGATCATCAAAATCTCCCCCATGGCCGACCTTTCCGCGGTCCTGCAACTCCTACCCGAAACCACCGACGTGCATGTGGTTTCCGTCCGCAACGAGTGCAAGGAACTTTTATTCGTGCTGGCTAAAACCCCGATAAATCAAGCGGTGAACATTCACACCGTGAATTTTGCTACCGACACGGAGCAATACTTTTCCTTTCTCTTGGAAGAAGAGAAGGACGCACAACCTCGTTACACGAGTCATATCGGCTCCTACCTTTACGAACCGAACAGTTCCGTCCTCAAAAGTGGGGCCTTTAAACTCGTTGCCAACCGTTACGGGTTGGAGAAACTCCACCCTCACAGCCACCTCTACACCTCGGATCATCTTGTTGCAGACTTCCCCGGTCGTGCGTTTCAAGTTAAAGAAATACTGGACTTTTCAAGCAAACTGCTTAAACAGATTTCCCGCACCATCCCCAAAGCAAACATCACTACCCGCAACTTTAAACTATCTGTCAACGAACTCCGTACCCGAAGCAAGATAAAAGACGGCGGCACCACCTACCTTTTTGCCACCACCCTCAATGACGGGCGAGCCGTAATCGTGAGGACAGAAAAATGAAGTTAGTATGAATCTTTTCGCTTGTTTCTCCCGTATAGTGCAGAAAACTAAACAGGACCAACATGAAAATACAAACCGGCCATGGCATGATCACGCTCACGGCACTCCTTGCCATCTATTCCATATCGATGGTAACTTCATTACCCGGCTTGGCCATCTCGCCGATTCTCGGTGATCTCAAGAACATTTTCAAGGATGCTAGCGACTTGGAACTGCAAATGCTCGAATCGCTCCCATCGTTTATCATTGTCCCCTTCATCTTGCTGGCAGGACGATTATCTTTAAGGATTAACAAAAAAAGAATCCTTATTATCGGGTTATCAATATTCTTCGGGTGCAGCGTGATTTACCCTTTCAGTAATTCCCTGTGGCTGCTACTGGTAGTCAGTGCCCTCTTGGGCGTCGGGGCCGGGATGATCATCCCGTTTTCCACGGGACTTATCGCTGACAACTTCACGAAACGTTACAGGACCCGCCAACTAGGTATCGCCTCGTCGATCACCAACATCACGCTGGTTCTCGCCACCTTTCTTGCTGGCGTTCTCGCCGACATCAACTGGCATTACGCATTCCTCGTGTACTGCCTGTCGGGGATCTCGCTGTTGTTCGCTTTTAAACTGAACTCTGCCCCTCCGGCAGCACCGCAAAGGGCCCAACCTGCAAACGATACTCCCGTATCGACAAGCCACAATTGGCCGGTAGCGCTCATGTTTCTCTATTACTTTATCACGTTTATCGTGCTGACAGTCCCCTTTAACCTGTCGATCTACATGGAAACGTTGAAATTCAAGGACCCGGACATTTCCGGCACGTATATTTCCGTCTTTTTCCTCGCCATGACAATTCCCGGACTTTTTATCAACAACATCATCGGATGGTTGCGCGGTTACACGAACGTGTACTCCTCCGCGGCCATCGCCCTCGGCTTCGTGCTTTTCCTCGTGAAAGGCGGGCCGGTACTACTAACCATCGGTGTTATCCTTATCGGGTTGGGGTACGGGTGTATGCAACCCATCATATACGACAAAACATCCACGAGTACGGCCGAATCACACGCAACATTCGCACTGGCACTGGTGATGGCCATGAATTACATGGCAATTATCACCTACCCTTTTATTCTCGAAATTTTACAGGGAATATTCTCCACGGATGCCTCCTATTTCCCGTTTTTACTCAGCACGATACTGGCCGGGATATTTGCCGTGTTCACCTATTTTAAACGAAATACGACTACTTTGGGAATACAAATTCAACGTTAAATATGGCGCGAGAAAGAACCTTCTCGCCTTTTCTCCCGTATTTACCCCATGCAAACAAGACAGATATAACTAACCAAAATTTCTAGATTATAAATTCTAAACTAAATTAATTCAAGATGACAACAAATTCAAACACAAAAGGGACCGCGATGAAACTCGGCGTGATAACCCTCGCGATTATGAATGTCGCGGCGGTTGTGAGTCTTCGTGGCCTACCGGCAGAAGCCGTTTATGGGTTGAGTTCTGCATTCTACTATTTATTCGCGGCCATTGTATTCCTGGTTCCCACGGCTCTCGTGGCAGCCGAATTAGCCGCCATGTTCGCCCAGAAAGAGGGTGGAGTTTTCCGTTGGGTAGGTGAGGCGTACGGAAAACGTTTCGGTTTCCTAGCAATATTCCTGCAATGGATCGAGAGTACGATCTGGTACCCAACGGTTCTGACATTCGGGGCCGTATCTATCGCGTACATCGGCTTGAACACCTCCGAAGATGCCCTGCTGGCATCCAACAAAATTTTCACGCTGGTTACCGTGCTGGCTATTTACTGGGTAGCAACCTTTATCTCGCTGAAAGGACTGGGATGGGTAGGTAAAGTTTCCAAGATCGGGGCCATGGTTGGGACGATTATTCCCGCTGGACTTCTGATCATTTTCGGTATTATTTACATCTCCACGGGCGGGCATAATAACATGGACATGAGCCAAGGTTTCTTCCCCGACTTGACCAAGTTTGACAACCTCGTGTTAGCCTCGGGAATCTTCCTTTTCTACGCCGGAATGGAGATGATGGGTATTCACGTGATGGACGTGAAGGAACCTGCATCGAAGAACTACCCGAAAGCGATCTTTATCGGTGCCGGAATTACCGTGGTTATCTTCGTGCTGGGTACGTTTGCGCTGGGTTTGATTATTCCTGCAAAAGACATTAACCTGACACAAAGTTTACTTGTCGGGTTCGACGGGTATCTCAAATACCTGCATATCAGCTGGGCATCCCCAGTAATAGCTATCGCCTTGATGTTCGGTGTGCTTGCCGGAGTGCTTACTTGGGTTGCGGGTCCGTCAAAAGGTATTTTCACCGTGGGTAAAGCCGGTTACTTGCCTCCATTCTTCCAGAAAACAAACAAGATCGGTGTTCAGAAGAACATCCTATTCGTACAAGGAGGAGTTGTTACGATCCTAGCATTATTGTTCGTGGTTATGCCTTCCGTGCAATCGTTCTACCAGATCTTGTCGCAGTTGACCGTCTTGTTGTACCTGATTATGTACCTGTTGATGTTCTCCGGAGCTATCGTGTTGCGCTACAAGATGAAGAAAGCAAATCGACCGTTCGCTATCGGCCGGAAAAGTAACGTCGGGATATGGATCATCGCCGGACTGGGATTCTGCGGAGCCTTGCTGGCTTTCGTGTTGAGTTTCATCCCGCCTTCACAGATCAACGTGGGTAGTAATACCGTCTGGTTTGCCGTGCTGATTATCGGGTGCGTCGTGGTTGTTGCCACTCCGTTCATCATCTACTCCTTGCGTAAACCGTCATGGAAAGACCCGAAAGCTGAAATCGCCCCGTTCCACTGGGAAGAACAACCGGTCGCCCCGGCTACTTCTACGACTTCAACTAGCCCGGCCACTCCGGATGCTAAAAAATAAAAACGTAAAGAGGGTGTCCAAAAAGTCATTTTATTTCAAAAAACTCCTCCGTCACTTCGTGCCACCTCCTCTATAAACAGAGGAGGAGCTGGTGACTCTTCCCGAAAAAAGGGAGTATTTCAACTCTCCCTCTGTTTATAGAGGGAAATCGGCGAGTAAGCGAGAACAGACAGAGAGTTTACTCGTTGTCTGTCGAGCGAGAGCCGATTCGAGACTGCTTGCAGGCTCAATACCCCGAAGGGGGGAGGGAGTTTGAGAAATGACTTTTTGAACAGCCCCTTCCATTCTAAACTCTAAATTTTAAATTCCAAACTATAATCACAGGTATGAAAAAAACAATTACAAGCAATGACCTCAAGAATTTAGTGAACGAGGCTCATGCACAAGTGAAGGATTTGAAGGGTGGGAAAAACGCAAATTATATTCCATTCCTGGACAAAATTGATTCTAATTTATTCGGTATATCCGTTTGTCTCCCGTCGGGAGAAGTTATCGAGGCCGGAGACACGAATTACGTTTTCGGTATCGAATCCGTCTCCAAAGTGTACACCGCAATTCTAGTCTTACGCCAGTACGGGGCTCAAGCCGTATTGGACAAAATCGGGGCGGATGCCACTGGGTTGCCGTTTAACTCGATCATGGCAATTCTACTGGAAAACGATCACCCGAGTACCCCGCTCGTGAACGCCGGGGCCATCAGTGCCGACAGTATGGTGAAACCCGTGGGTAACAGTGAGGCCAAATGGAAGGCAATCACCGACAACATGCGGGAATTAAGCGGTAGCGATCTGAAGTTACTGGATGAACTCTATAAATCGGAATCCGAAACGAACTTCAATAACCGTTCTATCGCATGGTTATTGAAGAATTTTAACCGGATTTACGACGACCCGGATATGTCGCTGGACCTGTACACCCGGCAATGCTCGATGGGTGTAACGGCAAAACAATTATCCATCGCCGCCTGCACGATTGCCAATAACGGTTTGAATCCCGTGACAAAACAACAGGTATTCGACCCGTCGTTATCTCCTAAAATCACCTCTCTGATCGCAACCGTGGGATTCTACGAACACACGGGAGATTGGTTGTACACCAGTGGCGTTCCCGCTAAATCGGGAGTTGGTGGCGGTGTACTCGGGGTTGTTCCCGGACTGTTCGGTATCGCCGCTTTCGCCCCCCCACTGGACGAGGCTGGAAACTCGGTGAAAGCACAGGCTGCCATCAAGTATATCGCACAGAAATTAAACGTGAATGTCTTCGGGGGAGATCACGTGGAAGTAATCAATTAGTTCATAAAGTTTATAAGGTTCATAAAGTTTATAAAGTAGTGGATCCCTGCGGGGCGTTTTGTCAACGGCAGCACAAGCTGCCGTTAAAACACTGTCCGAAGGACACCCGTCACTTTATGAACCTTATAAACCTTATGAACTTTATAAACTTATAAACCCATTTTCTATGAAAAGAAGTAAAGTTTTCGAGCAAATACTCAACGGGCTTGTATTGTTGGGTAGTTTGGCAATTATTATTGTTGCCTCTATCGAACTACTGGACGGGAATAACGCTCTCAGCGAGGCTTTCATATTGAAATTCCATCTCTGGGTGTGCGGGCTTTTTCTGGCAGACTTTTTCGTTCGGTGGTACACGGATGGATGGACCGGGCGTTTTTTCAACCATAACTTGTTTTTCTTGCTGGTCTCGATTCCTTACCTTAATATCGTGTACGGTTTATCAACCACCATATCCCATTCCACGTGGCTAATCCTGCGATTAATCCCGCTGGCACGAGGCATTTACGGGGTATCACTCATCGTGAGTTGGATGACACGCAGCCGGATCACCAATTTGTTCGCCACGTACCTGACGATTCTTTTCACGACGATCTATTTTTGTAGCATCATTTTCTACTACATGGAACACGGTGTTAACCCTCCCGTGAAAACATACTGGGACGCTTTCGACTGGGCACTGATGAACGTCACCACGGTCGGGTCGAATATTTTCGGGGTCACGAAGATCGGGCAAATCCTTGCCGTCATTCTCGCCGCCGCGGGTATGATTTTCTTCCCGATATTCACCGCTTACGTCACGACAATATTCCAGCGAAAAAGAAAAGAAACGAACGGCACGGCCGATGAACAAACGGCCCTTTAGACTAACGGCTTGTGCCGTTTTTTATAATTTTCGATGCGGATCTCTCTTTCTTCTTCAGATAAACTGACCGGGAACTCGAAAGTCGTGCGCCCGCTAATAGTGACATACTCAACCTCACCAACTCTTTTTCTATGTTCTTTCAACGCATTCTCCGCCTGTTGAGCCTGCGATAATCTTTCAAAATGGTTCGTGTTCTTTTTCATGTGAATTGATTTATACTGCCAATTGATTATTTATTGTACAAATATTTACGGCATTCATTCCCCGTTTCCCTCGTTCCAAATCAAACGTCACTATATCATTCTCCACGATATCAACAAGGACATTATTGACATGAAAAAAGTATTTATCTGTCCCTACCAGATTCTTGATAAAGCCATACCCTTTCTGCGTGTCAAAATACTCCACCCGACCTTTCAAAATGGCGGGAGCTTCCTGCCTGGGGATTGAAATTTGTATATCCTCTTGCACGATTTTTTCCTCATCATGCCGCTCTTCGGGCGGTGTCGAGGTAATCATACCATGTTCATCAACGTAAGCGATCATGTCATCGAAACTGGTCGCTTTACCGGATTGTTTTCTCTCTTCCTTCCGGTTTTGTTTTGCCTGTCTTCGGGCTTGTTTTTTCTTCTCGTTTTCTTTTTTACCAAATGTAGTAGGTTTTGCCATGCAATTTATTTTAATTAATAATATCATTTACTTCTAGTGTCCTTACAGATAGGACGGGTATAAATAGTCAAACTTCCGGCCATGATTGAAAAAAACGGGACACAGAAATTCAATTCATTCGTTTTAAAATGACAAATTAGAGATAGGGAGAATTAAAGGAGAAACCTGATTAACTTGTAAAAACGTTCCGATCAATAATATTCGAAATTCTAATTGAAACAAAGATAACACAATTTACCGGAAAAACAAGCTTTATTTCCCGATTATCGCCCTGCCATCACTTTAGACATCGAGCAAACAGCCCCGTGTTGCCCTTTCCCCCGGCAAACCATCTCCTTAACAGTTTTCCTTCCCCACCACTTCTCCACCTGTTCATAACCACTTCTTCACCTGTGTATACGTGTTGAGAAACAGCCTGTTAACATCTTTATAATTATTAACATAAAAGAATCATCAAGTAATAGAAAAGGGGCTGTCCTAAAGTCATGTTCAAACAACTACCCCCTCCAGCTCCCCCTTACACAGGGGGAGAGCTGATTACCAAGCGGTTTCTCCCCCTGTGTAAGGGGGAGTTAGAGGGGGTAGCTTGTAGATAATGGATAAGACTTTTTAGACAGCCCCTATATAGTAAATAGTTGACAAACAGTATGTTTATCTGGAATGATTAAAACCTCTCGGTTTCTGCGGTTCTTTCTTCGCCCACATCAGAGCGCTATTCGTCGGCTCTTTCAGAGCATCCAACTGGTTCACGCAACGTTTGATGTCCTCCATCAACAGATCGGCCAAATCAAACCCGGTGCCCTGTCGAACAACAACACGCATGATTATCACGTCCTCCATCGCTTTCGGCATCGTGTAAGCAGGCACCTGCCATCCTTCCACGTGTAGCGCATCCGACAAGTCGTACAAAGTCCATTTCCGGTTTGGATCATCTTTCAATTTCCAGATGAACAACGGGTTCGGCATATCATTACTGAAGAACTCGAAAATACCCATCTTTTTCAATTGCTCTTTCAGGTAGAGACAAACGTTCAGGCAATTTTGCTGTACTTTCTTGTACCCTTCCTTACCCAAGCGCATGAATTGGTAATACTGGGCCAATACCTGGTTACCCGGACGAGAGAAGTTGATGGAAATACTCGGGATATTAGCTCCCAGATAATTCACGGCAAAGTTCATTTCCTCGGGTAAATATTGCTTGTCTTTCCAAACCACCCAGCCCACACCGGGATATACCAGACCGAACTTGTGACCTGAAGTACTGATGGAAAGTACCCATTTCAAACGGAAATCCCAGATCGTTTCAGGATCGATGAACGGGTGGATAAACCCACCGGTAGCGGCGTCCACGTGGATACAAATCTCCCAGCCTTTCTCGGTGTTCAACTTGTCGAGCGCGTCGTTAATCTCCTTCACGTTATCATTCAACCCGGTAATCGTCACTCCTTGAATCGGCACCACGCAAATGGTGTTCTCGTCGCAAGCCTTGATCACGTCCTGCGGGTCAAGCGTGATCTTCTCCGCCGTCACGGGAATCATACGCATCTCGACATCCCAGTAGATAGCGAATTTCTCCCAAACCACCTGCATACAGGTCGAGATGATGAAATTCGGTTTATCGATAGGAAGACCTTTTGCCTTACGTCTCTTCTGCCAGCGTTTCAAGGCGGCAATACCACCCAGCATACAAGCCTCGGAAGAACCCACGGTACTCGTACCCGTGCAATACGGTTTCTCCGGTGAATTCCACAACTTGGCAAGGATATTCACGCATCGACGCTCGATCTCCGCCGTCTGCGGGTACTCGGTCTTATCGATCATGTTCTTATCCATGTTCTCGGTCATCACTTTTCTAGCGTAATCATCCATCCATGTAGTCACGAAAGTCGCCAGATTCAAACGTGAATTACCATCCAACATGGCCTCGTCATGCACGATTTGATAGGCAACTTCGCCCGGCATCATACCCTCTGGCATCTCGTATTTCGGTGCCACCCGGGCCTCTTCATCCGTCCCAAAAACCGGTGTGATAGGATTTTCTGTCTTCATAATTAATTAGTTTAGTTTATTTAGAAAATTTTTAAAGGGCGTGTCTGTCAAGACACTCGTGAATAATTACGATGCCGCGGAACGAAAGTTTCAACCTCCCATCACATTTAACAACCCTTGTACTTTGCTGACATCACTTACACATCCTTGACAACCAGTCCTAGATAGCGGGTTAAATCCAACGCCTGCACGGGTGACACGACCACCCCACGTAAATCCCCCACACCCAGCCGCAGGCCTTCCAACCGTGAGGATGTTAAGTCTATCCCCTTCAATGAAGTACGAGAAAACTCAGCCTCCACGAGGCTACACGTGTCGAACGCCACCGCCTCCAGCCGGCAACTCTCCAAGGCACTTCCCTGCATATCATCGTGGGCGAAAAGTACTTGTTTCAGACGCCCCATCGAGAGATTCATGTAACGGGCGTTGCAATGCTGGAACAACACGTTATTCAACACACCGTCCGATAGGTTCGTCCCCATCAACTTGCACGAACGGAATTCCACCCGGAACAACACGCACCCCGACAAGTCCACGTTCGACAGGTCACAATTCTCGAACAACACGTCCGCAAGCCGAGACTCCCGGAAACGGCAACCAGGAAACGAGACATGATCAAACACGCAGGACGACACGTTCACCTCCGACAAATCCACCCCATCAACCACCTCCCGACTGAACGAGCGACGATCCACCTCGTCATCGTCCACCAACAACTCGCTGAACAACTCGTTCCCCGTCTCTACCCCCTGCAACACGGGCGGAACCACCCTTACCTCGTTATTATTTCTTTTCACGTGACCTGATTTTTTCTTGTTTCACGCGAATATACACAAACCTCTCCCCGGATAAAAATAAACCCGCGAGAAAAACATTTCAAGTTAATTTTCAGTATAAGAAGAGAATATTAATTATATAACATCATGGAAACGAGTTTCTTGAAACTTATAGAACACAGCATAAAAGAACACTGGCACCTTCCCTCCCTGACGGACTACGAGGATGCGGAACATAACTATAAAGACGTGGCACGATGGATTGAAAAATTACATATCCTTTTCGAGGAAGGCGGTATCCGACCGGGAGATAAAGTGGCACTATGCAGCCGCAACACGTCCAACTGGGGAATAGCTTTTCTCGCCACGCTCACTTACGGGGCAGTGGCCATTCCCATCCTTAACGAGTTTAAACCCGACACGATTCACCACATTATCAACCACTCCGGGGCCCGGCTCCTGTTCGTGGGAAAATCCGTGTGGGATAACATAGACCACGAGAGTATGCCCGCGCTAGACGGGATCATCGCCATGGCTGATTATTCCGTGATCTCCTCCCGCAACCCGGTTCTCTCGGAAACCGCCACCCGGCTGGAGACCCTGTTTTCCGCCCGGCACCCCGGGGAACTGCGAATCGAGGATATACACTACCGCACGGAGGAACCGGAAGAACTGGCCATGATCAACTACACGTCCGGCACCACCAGCTCGCCCAAAGGCGTGATGCTCCCTTACCGCAGTATGTGGTCCAACCTCCGCTACGCCCTTGACCAGATGGGTTACACGCCGGGCGAAAAACTTGTATCCATCCTTACCATGGCCCACATGTACGGGCTGGCCTTCGAGTTCATTTACCCCTTCGCCAGCGGAATACATATCTACTTCCTACAAAAAATGCCCTCGCCCAAGATACTGGGGGAAGTCTTTGCCGACATCCGCCCGCACCTGATCGTCGCCGTGCCTTTAATTATCGAGAAAATCATCAAAAGTCGAGTACTCCCGCAACTGGAAAAGTTTCATATCAAGCTGATGCTAAAAATGCCCATCATCGGGGGAAAAATCCGCCACAAGATCAAGCGGCAGATTCTTGATGCTTTCGGGGGACGATTCAAGCTACTCGCAGTCGGGGGAGCCGCCCTCAATAAAGAAGTAGAGGCATTCCTCCATTCCGTGAAATTCCCCTACACCGTGGGCTACGGCATGACCGAGTGCGGACCTGCCATTGCTTTCGACCACTGGCAAACGTTCCGTCCCACCTCCTGCGGGAGAGCCGTGGACCGCATGGAAATCCGCATCGACTCGCCCGATCCGTTCAAACAAGTTGGAGAAATTCTCACCAAAGGCATGAATGTCATGGACGGGTACTACAACAACCCGGAAGCATCTAATACCGTACTTTCCCCCGACGGATGGCTCCACACGGGGGATCTCGGCGTGCTGGATCCGGACGGGTATCTCTACATCAAAGGTCGTAGCAAAAGTCTCATTCTCGGCCCCAGCGGGCAGAACATTTACCCCGAAGAGATCGAGGACCTACTCAACGCCCAACCTTATATCGCGGAATCGCTAGTGATTGAACGGGAAGGTAAACTCGTGGCCCTTGTCTATCCAGATGCCGAGGCCATGAAACAAAACAAAATATCCCGCGAGGCACTTCTCAAAATCATTCACGAGACCCGCAAACAGATCAACCAGCAGATCCCGGCATACAGCCAGATTGCCCGGATAGAGATTCACGACGAGGAATTCGAGAAGACCCCGAAACGAAGTATAAAACGGTTTTTGTACCAGTAGTGAGGGTGTAAATTTGCAAATATCCCTTATTTTTACTATATTGTGAATCCATTCAGCGAATTATGGCTCGTGGTACATGATTTGCTATATATTAACATGACATTTATATTCACGAAAAAACAACAAGAACATGAAAACACTGAAAACAATCATTCCAATAGGAATACTCCTTTTTACCTGCCTCTTTGCAATGGGTGAAAAGAAACAGAAAAGCGACACCGCGGGTATCGCCAAGATCGAACAACTCATGAAAAGCCGTGAATTCTACATCGAGGTAGATCAAGCCTTCCCGACAGGTAACAGCAGCATCACCATAGACTCCAAATACGGGCAGAAACGCATCGGTGGCGAAGGCTACGTTTCGCTGGCTACCAACGAGGGACAACTCTTTATCCTCGACACCATAGCCACGGGACGCTTGCCATTCTTCGGACGGGCCTACTCCACGGAATACGGACAAGGCGGCGGGATCGAGTTCGAGAAAGCAAAGATTGAAAACGAATCATTCAAGGTGATTAACAAACGCAAAAAACATTACATCGAATACAAATTCAACGTGAGAAATCGCAACGATGTCTTTAACTTCTACGTGGAAGTTTACGGTAACGGGAAATGCAGTGTCAACGTGACCAGCAACAACCGGGCAAGTATCTCATACAGCGGTGATCTTACTCCTATTCCGGATGATAAAAGAAAAGCTCTGGGAATATAAATAAGTTTATAAAATCGAACCTTTGGTTCTGAAAGTTCATAAGGTCATAGACCTTATGAACCTTACTACTTTTCACCCTCCCCTCGAAATCTCGAAAAATATTCGTAACTTTGACATTTGTTTGACAGTATACTTACAGATGGAAGAAAGTTTTATATATTATATAGAGAGTAGTATCAAGGAAAACTGGGATCGTCCGGCACTGACCGACTATCACGGAATAAATTGTAACTACAAGGACGTGGCCCGGAAAATAGAAAAATTACATATTCTTTTCGAACACGCGGGCATTAAAAAAGGAGATAAAATTGCGTTATGCGGGAGAAATTCCACAAATTGGGGAATTGCATTCCTCGCCACGCTAACCTACGGGGCTGTCGTAGTCCCCATCCTAAACGAATTTAAACCGGATAACATACACAATATCGTGAATCATTCCGAGGCTCGCCTACTTTTCGTGGGTAGCGTCGTGTGGGAAGGATTGAACGAGGCCTCGATGGAAGCACTGGAAGGTATTCTAAGCTTGGAAGATAATTCAATACTCGTGTCGCGTAGCCAAGCATTATCACACGCACGGGAGCGACTGAACGAACTGTTCGGGAAGAAATACCCCGACCGTTTCCGCCCGGAAGACGTGAACTACACGTATGACAAACCGGAAGAACTCGCCATTATTAACTACACGTCGGGAACCACCAGTTTCTCGAAAGGGGTTATGCTCCCCTATCGCAGCCTCTGGTCGAACCTCACGTTCGCCTTCGGGGTATTCGGAAAATTACCCGGAGAACAGGTTATATCCATGCTCCCCATGGCACACATGTACGGGTTGGCTTTCGAGTTCATCTACGAGTTTGCCAGCGGGGCTCATGTATTTTTCCTGACGAGAACCCCGTCCCCGAAGATCATCGCGGACGCATTCTCCACGGTAAGACCCAACTTGATTATTTCCGTACCCTTGATTATCGAAAAGATTATCCGGAAAAAAGTATTCCCGGCACTGGAAAAACCATTGATTAAACTCATGCTTAACCTGCCGTTACTCGACAAGAAAGTGAAGAATTCCATCCGTCAGAAAGTCATTGATGCCTTCGGCGGGAATTTCAAAGAACTCATCGTCGGCGGAGCCGCACTGAATAAAGAAGTAGAAGAATTTTTACACTCGATAAACTTTCCCTATACCGTGGGTTATGGCATGACGGAATGCGGACCGATCCTCTCGTATGCCGGATGGGAAACTTTCAAAAAAGGCTCCTGCGGAAGGGCTGCACCCCGTATGCAACTAAAAATAGACTCGCCCGATCCGGCACATATCGTCGGGGAGATCCTAGCCAAAGGAGACAATCTCATGATCGGGTACTACAAGAACGAGGCGGCCACACATGCCGCTTTCACACCCGACGGTTGGCTCCGCACGGGAGACCTTGGATTGATTGACGAAGAAGGCAACCTTTTCATCAAGGGCCGCAGTAAAAACATGATTCTCGGCCCTAGTGGTCAAAACATTTACCCGGAAGAAATTGAAGATCAATTAAATAATCTTCCTTACGTGAGCGAATCTATCGTGGTCGAGAAAGAAGGCAAACTCACCGCCCTCATCTATCCCGACTTCGAAGCTATCAATGCCGACAACAAGAACTCGGACGAGGCTATCGCCGCCATCATGGAAGAAAACCGGAAGCAAATGAACGAAACTCTCCCGGCATACAGCCAGATCGCGAAAGTCACGATATACAACGAAGAGTTTGAAAAAACACCAAAGAAGAGTATTAAGCGCTTTTTGTATCAATAGTTTCGCTGGAAGCGAAAATGAGGCTGTGTCAAAAGGTATTTTATCCTCAAAAAACTCCTCCGTCACTTCGTGCCACCTCCTCTATGAACAGGACTTTTTGGACAGCCCCATTTCTATTTATTGTGCAAAAGCAATCCCTAACCTCACGATCAAAAACTATAAATCATAACTTACAAACAAAACAAATCCCCCATTTTTATAAGTTATAACTTATAAATTTCCTATATTTGCCGTACATATAAATCATACCATATAAAATGAAGATTATTGATCGTCCATTATACAGCAAAAGGATAAAACCTTTTATCGGAAAAGGTATCATAAAAGTACTTACCGGTCAAAGGCGTGTAGGCAAGAGTTACATCATGCTACAACTCATGGAAGAAATCAAAACCGAACACCCGGATGCTAATATCATATATATAAATATGGAATATGAAGAATTTCGAATGATTCATAACGATCAAGATCTTTCCCAATATTTGAAGACACAAATCAACCCGGCAAAGGACAACTATTTATTCATTGACGAGATTCAGGATATTGATCATTTCGAACATACCCTTCGTGACCTTCAAGCCAAAGACTCCTGTGATATTTTCTGCACGGGTAGCAATGCCAAAATGTTATCGGGAGAACTAGCCACCTATTTATCCGGCCGATATATAGAATTTCACATCCATAGTCTAAGCTACCCGGAATTTTTACTTTTTCACCAGCTCCCAGACGACCAGCAAAGTTTGACGAAATACCTTACTTACGGAGGATTGCCTTATCTTTCACGCTTGGAACTGAATGATGAAATGGCATTTGAATATTTGCGTAACGTGTATTCAACCATTTTATTAAAAGACGTTGTTAAGCGAGAAGGTATTCGTAACATCGATTTTCTCGAAACATTAGCCATATACACGGCCGACAATATCGGGAATCTTTTTTCCGCAAACAATATTAGCAAATACCTAAAATCGCAACGAGTAGATATTTCAACACTTCAAGTTATCAATTACCTGAAGGCTTTAAGTAACGCCTTCTTAATTCATAAAGTGGGACGAATAGAGATTAATGGCTTGAAAAAATTTGAAATTGGAGAAAAGTATTATTTCGAAGACATCGGGTTACGTAACAGTCAAATAGGCTTTGACCTACAACGTGATATTCATAAACTTATCGAAAATGCCATATATTTACATCTCTCAATCCTACAATATGAAATCTACGTGGGTCAACAGGATGGTCTTGAAATTGATTTCGTAGCTTTAAAACAAGGTAAGAAAATCTACGTACAAGCGACTTATCTCATTGTTGACGAGAAAACAAAAGAACGGGAATTTGGCAATCTATTAGCAATCCCCGATAATTACCCCAAATACGTGGTCAGCCTTAATCCCTTAAACACAGGAAGTAACATTGAAGGCATTCAACATCTACACTTGGCAGACTTTCTAAAAAAACAAGATTTTTAGAAAAATATCCAAAATATTTCCTACCTTTGAAATATCGGCTATTTAGGTGTGTTCACTCATATGATTAAATTCCCGTCAACACGAATTTTAATCTGAATATTTATACCATGCGACAAATTACATATGTCGTTATCTTACTTTTCATTATTCCCTACTCCGTGTACTCACAGAGCATTCCGGATGTTGAAAAACTCTTGGAAACAAACGACATCGAGTCATCGGAAGATTATTATGAAGACATGATCAATTCCCTGATCCGCCTCTCCGCACAACCGATAAACCTCAATTCAGCCGGATTCGATAGCTTGAAAATGCTATTTTTCCTTTCCGATGCGCAGATAGACAATTTACTGGACTTCCGTAAAAAACACGGGCCGTTTACTCACCCGAACGAACTTCTACTCGTCACCGGAATCAGTCAACAGGATTTATCCAACATCAAACCATTTATACGCATCGGAACGTACACCCCCGAAAAGCAATCCCGTTATCACCTATCGCAAGAAATTCTCGCCCGCTTAAAAATGACCCGCCCAAAACAAGCCGGTTACAAAAAGTACAGCCGGAAAGCCTTTTTGTATGAAAAGGACTATCTCGCCAAAAAGCAAAGCCGCTTCCAAGGACCACCCGTAGGTACATTACTAAAATACAAAATATCAAACCAGAAACACTGGCAAGGAGGCCTCTCGTTAGAAAACGACCCAGGAGAAAATTATTTCTCGAAAAACCAAAAAATAGGATTTGACTTTCTTTCCGTCCACGCGTGCTACACCCCGGAAAAAATCATCCACCGAGTCATTGTCGGGGACTATAAATTACAATGGGGACAGGGACTACTGGCATGGAGCGGTTACTCTTCCGGAAAATCGACATCTACCCTTAGTAACGAGAAATCCGGAAATGGTATTGCACCCTACACTTCTACTGATGAAAATCGATACTTGCGAGGCATGGCTGTCAGCCTGCACCCGACACGCACGATTACCACCGAAATCTTCGTATCTTACAAAAAAACAGACGGTAATCTCGCTGATCTCGACACCCTCTCCCCAAAGACTGTACAAACGGCCACCCTTTACGAAACAGGTTATCACCGGAACTTTTCAGAATGTAAGAAGAAACACATCCTAAAAGAATTCACAACCGGCTTATCCACCCGCCTCAATCATCGGTATTTCCGCATCGGCGTCCAATTATTACACTACAACTTTTCACCCGCCCTAACCATCGGCAAAGCCGCCTACCAACAAAACAATGAAACGGGCCACCAACGTACACTCGTAAGCGTGGACTACAAAACCGGAGGTTACCATTTCTACCTATTCGGAGAAACAGCACGTAGTGACAACGGAACATGGGCAACCGTCAACGGGCTACGTTACAGTGGGATTCCCCGATTCGCCTTATGCGCCCTTTACCGCCACTATGACAAAGGCTATCACTCTCACTACAACAGCGGTTTTGCAGAATACTCCAACACAACAAACGAGGAAGGACTATACCTAGGTCTCGAAAGTACCCCTTTTCGCAGTCTGAAAATCAATGCCTATTATGATCGGTTCCGCTTTTTCTCTCCCCGTTATCAGGCAACCATCCCCGGTAATGGCCAAGAAATCGTGGGAGATGTCACGTTCAACCGCTCTCGCTGGGATTGTTCATTCCGTTTCAAACACGAGGAGAAACCGGAAGACGATAAAACCGGAGAAGACCTCCAATCCGTCTCCCGTGTAAAACAAGAATACAGGTTCCAATTTACCTATTCTATCTGCGAGCAATTAAAATCCCGAACCCGTACCAGTTATACACGTTACGTGAAAAAAGAAAAACACGAAGGTGGTTACCTGTTCTATCAAGACCTTATGTATTCCTCCCTCCAAACCAACCTAAAAGCCCAATTCCGTTTCGCTTACTTTGACACGGACAGCTACAACACCAGAATATACGCCTACGAAAACAACGTTCTCTACGGTTACTCCTTTCCCGCCCTGTACGACCGGGGTTTTCGTTCCTACCTCAATCTTAACTGGAAACCCTTCACCCTCATCACCCTCTACCTAAAAGCCGGCCTCACCTACTATCCCGACAAATCAACCATCAGCTCCTCCCTAACCCAAGTCAACGACAACAAACTATTCGACCTCTCCTTCCAAATTCGTATAAAACTCTAGCATGACCCGATTAATTTTGTGATTTACGATTGCCGATTAAGTGATTCCTCCCCCACAACCACTCTCTCTTCATTAATCACTTAATCATTAAATCAGCAATCACAGCCTCCTTTTATCTTTTAACTTTTAGTTTTTATCTTTTAGTTTTTAACTCTTATCTTTCCCATGTCTTCCCTCCAGCACCCTTACCACATCCTCCAACCCGTACCCCTTCGCTATCAACAATACGATATAGTGATACATCAGATCGGCAGCCTCGTTCAAAAATAAATCCTCGTTATCATCCTTCGCCTCGATAACCAACTCCACGGCCTCTTCTCCCACCTTCTGGGCAACCTTGTTAATTCCCTTTCCGATCAGGCGAGCCGTATAGGATATTTTCGGAGACTCATCTTTTCGTTTTTCCAAATACCGTTGCAAGTAAAACAAAAAATCCTGATCCACGTTCTCTTCTCCCCAACACGTATCTTGTCCCGTGTGGCAAGTCGGTCCCACGGGGTTCACCTTCACCAATAATGAATCCCGATCACAATCAGCCAAAATCTCCTTCACCAGTAAAAAGTGTCCGCTTTCCTCTCCTTTTGTCCACAAACGCTGCCGGGAGCGACTAAAAAAACACACCTTACCGGAACGCTCCGTCTCGGCAAGAGACTCCCGGTTCATATACCCTTGCATCAACACCACCCGTGTATCTGCATCCTGCACGATTGCCGGAATTAACCCGGCCGCATCAAATTTTAATTCTGCAATATTTACCATTTCATTAAATATTTTGTCGAACAACAATACCTTTTTCTTTCAAAAAACATTTCAACTCCGGAATCCGGATCTGCCCGAAATGAAAAACTCCAGCCGCCAGTACGGCATCCGCTTTTCCCCGAGTCAAAGCCTCATAGAAATCTTCCGGACAGCCTGCCCCCCCGGATGCAATAACCGGGATATTAACCAAATCCGCCACTCGTCCCGTTGCCTCACAGGCAAATCCTTGATGTGTCCCGTCATGATCCATCGAGGTAAACAAAATCTCCCCGGCTCCCCGTCCTTCCGCCTCCTTTACCCACGAAAAAAGCTCCCGATCGGTAACCACCCGTCCTCCATGACTGTATACTCTCCACTTCTCACCATCCCGACAAGCATCCACCGCCACAACAATACACTGTTTTCCAAATGCCGCCGCCAACCGATCTATCAAACCCGGGTCTTTCAAAACACTGGAATTTACAGACACCTTATCTGCCCCCTTTTTCAAAAGAGCCTCAACATCCCGCTCCGATGAAATTCCCCCACCCACGGTAAAAGGTATTCGCACTTGTCGGGCCACCCGTTCCACCCACTCCAACCGTGTACCCCGGTGATCGGAGCTTGCCGTGATGTCCAAAAACACCAACTCATCCGCCCCCTCATCTGAATATCGACCAGCCAACTCCACAATATCCCCTGCATCCCTCAAATTCTCAAAATTCACCCCCTTCACCGTCCTCCCCGCCTTTACATCCAAACATGGAATAATTCTTTTTGCTAAAAACATACTTATTAATTTTAGATCCTATCGATTAAGTGATTGTAATGATTTTCGATTAAGTGATTTTAATCATCCAATCATCGAATCGGCAATCACAGAATCTTTTGCATTCTAAACTCTACATTTTAAACTTTTCATAAAAAGCCTTCCCCACGATCACGGCAGAAACACCCATCTCTTCCAGCGCCTGAATATCCACCAACGAACCTACTCCCCCGGATGCGATAAGCGTAATATCCGGATAACGAGCTACCAGCTCCCGATACAGCTCTAAAGAAACTCCCCCTAACATCCCATCCCGGGCAATATCCGTACACATCACATTCTTCACCCCGGGTAAATAAGTTTCTATTAACTCGTGTATCGTTGTCTTCGTCTCCACCTTCCACCCCTGAATACACACATGCCCGCCTCTTACATCTGCCCCGATAATGACCCGTTCAGCCCCATATCTTTCCAGCCACTCCCGTGTCTTTTCTCTATTTTGCTGGGCCATACTCCCGATACAGACAAACGAGGCCCCCGCATCAAACACCCGACAAATATCCTCGTCACTCTTGATACCCCCGCTAAAATCAACCTCCAAACGAGTCGCCTCACAAATTCGTTCCAGAACCCGCCAATTAATTACCCGGGACTCCCTAGCCCCATCCAAATCGACAAGGTGTAAACGCCTCATTCCCATATCCTCGAAATATCGGGCAGCCTCCACCGGATCATTATAATACGTTTTACACTCATCGTAATTGCCCCGGGTAAGTCTCACGCATTTTCCTCCTATAACATCTATTGCCGGAATAACCGTTATCTTCATTTCTCTTACATTTTCAAAAAGTTTTCAATTATCTTTTCCCCAACCCCGGCCGACTTCTCCGGGTGGAACTGACATCCCCAGAAATTCCCTTTCCGAATCGCCGCGGAAAAAGCTACCTGATAATCACACGTAGCAATGGTATACTCTCCAACAGGCACGCAATACGAATGTACGAAATACACCATCTCCCCCTCGACAACCCCATCGAACAACCCGGATTTCAGCCCCCGAATCTCATTCCATCCCATATGAGGAACCTTACCACATCTCCCGAATTCTTCCACCCGCATCGGGAATATTCCCAACCCCTCCGTCCCCCCCTCTTCCGAATAGGCGCACATCAACTGCATCCCCAAACATATCCCCAACACGGGAACCTTCAATTCCGGAATCACCCGATCCATCCCGCTTTCTTTCAATTGTCTCATGGCCGCGGCAGCTTGCCCTACTCCCGGAAAGATCACCTTATCAGCCTCCCGTACCACCCGTGGATCAGCACTACAAACCACCTCATACCCCAACCTCTCTATCGCAACCCTCACCGAAAACAAATTTCCCGCCCCGTACTCTATAATTACTATTTTACTCATTTCAATAAAAAAATATCATAATCCAATTCTTCCGGGACTATTCCCAAAGTCATTTTTCAAACTCCCTCCCCCTTCGGGGTACTCCCTCTATAAACAGAGGGAGAGTTGAAATACTTCCTATTTTCAGGAATAGTCACCAGCTCCTCCTCTGTTTATAGAGGAGGTGGCACGAAGTGACGGAGGAGTTTATTTTAATAAAATGACCTTTGGGACACCCCCTTCAATCTAAAATCTCTAAATCTAAAATTAATCCATTCTCCCCTTCGTCGATGGGATCCTTCCTCCGGCCTCTTGTCGGACGGCCATCCTCAAACTACGGGCAAACGCTTTAAAAATAGCTTCTATCACGTGATGCGTGTTCTCACCTTTCGCAGCCACGTGCAAATTACATTTAGCCCCTTGACAAAACGAGGCAAAAAAATGCTTGGTCATCTCCGTGGGAAAATCTCCCACGTACTCCCGGTTAAACACGACATTCCACTCCAACCAACTCCGCCCTCCCAAATCCAGCAACACCTCTGCCCTCGCCTCATCCATCGGCAAAGCAAAACCATATCGTCCGATCCCTTTCTTACCTCCTAATGCCTCCGAGAAACATTGTCCCAACACGATAGCCGTGTCTTCGATCGTGTGATGTTCATCCACCTGTAAATCCCCCTCCACGGAAACCACCAAATCCATTTCCCCGTGCCGGACAATCTGTTCCAGCATGTGATCAAAAAAAGCAATTCCCGTCTTCACCTCGCCCTGCCCCGTTCCATTCAAATCTAACGCAATCCGAACCGCCGTTTCTGCCGTTTTCCTCACTTGCACCGCCTGTCGACTTCCCTGTTTCAGAAAACGCACGACCTTTCTCCAAGAATCCGTGGTTAAAACAATAGGTAAACACTCCATCTCCTCTTTTCCCAGCAATATTCCCCGAATCCCCATATTAGCCGCCAACTGCATATCCGTCAACCGATCGCCAATCACGTAAGAGTTCTCCCGATCCAACAATTCATTCAAATACTTTTCGACCATACCGATCCCCGGTTTCCTCCGGGGAGAACCATCCCCCGGCATACTCCCATCAATCAGTATCTCGTCAAAAACAATTCCCTCGCCTGCCAACGTCTTCAACATAAATTCATGTGGTGGCAAAAAAGTATCCATCGGAAACCGTTCAGTCCCCAAACCATCCTGATTACTCACCATAACCAACCGATAATCCGTCTCCCGAACAATCTCCCGTAAGGCTCCAATAACCCCCCGAACAAAGGCCAGTTTCTCCATACTATCCACTTGGTAATCAACCGGTGGCTCCTGTATAATCGTACCGTCACGATCTATAAATAATATCTTCTTCATAAATCACCGAATTTCTTTAATCGCTCGATCAACAAATCATTCTCTTCCCGTGTCCCGATGGTTATCCGTAACCCGCAACTCAACCGGGGCGGGATATGCCGTACCCGAACAATAACGCCACCTTTCACCAAATATTCATACAACTCCCGAAAACGCTCACAACGAATCAACACGAAGTTGGCCTCCGAATCACAGACAACCTCCAACCAAGATAAATTCCGCAAGAAACCGATAACCCTTTTTCTTTCCCGCTTGATCGCCTCCACCTTCTCCCAAAAATCAGCCTCATTCCGCAAGACATCCAAAGCCCGCCGTTGAGTCAATGAACCGATATTATAAGGCGGTTTCACTTTGTTTAAATAAATCACCAGTTCCGGGTCCGCCATACAAATTCCTACCCGTAACCCGGCAAGCCCCCAAGCCTTGGACAGAGTTTGTAACACGACAACATTCCGGCAATCCTCCTGCAAAACAACAGCCGACGGCATATCGGTAAAATCGATATATGCCTCGTCTACCACGACAATTCCATCAAAATGAGACGCCACTTCCCGAATACGTTCTAAAGGAATTACGTTCCCCACCGGATTATTCGGTGTACAAAAGAAAATCATTTTCGTAAACCGATCCACGCTATCAAACAACGTGTTCCACTCCGGCTGGAACTCCCCGTCCAACTCCAAACGCCTCACCTCCACGTCATTCACTAGTCCACTTACCTCGTACATCGAATAGCCCGGTGAAAAAACGAGCATATTATCCCGTCGGGGCGTACAAACCGTCCGGATCAACATATCGATCAACTCGTCACTCCCATTTCCCAGTACCAACCGGGAAACCTCCACCCCCTTCAATCTACCGATCTCTCGCTTCAATTCCCGCTGAAACGGATCTGGATAACGATTATATTCCGACGCAAACGGGTTCTCGTTCGCATCCAGCAATGTCACATTCGTCCCCTCGAATTCCGCACGAGCGCAGGAATACGCCTGTAACCCCTTTACATTCTCCCTTACTATATCTCCAAATTCCTTCATCCTAAATTCTAAATTTTAGATTCTACATTCCTAACCCTTACCGCATTCCCGTGTGCCTCCAACTTCTCGTTATCCGCCATTATCTCGATCGTTTTTCCCAAATAGGCCAAACCTTCCGGCATGATCTCTTGGAAAGTTATCTTTTTCATAAAGGCATCCATGTTCACCCCGCTATACGCACGGGCATACCCATTCGTGGGTAAGGTGTGATTCGTCCCCGACGCATAATCTCCCGCACTTTCCGGGGAATAGTGTCCCAAGAAGACAGAACCCGCATTCCAAATTTCCGGCACCCAATCCAGATAATCCTTCACGCACAACATCAAATGCTCCGGGGCATAGCAATTCACCAGCTCCACGCACTCTTCCCGGGAACGCAAAACAATATATTTAGAATTTCTCAGTGCCACCTCTGCAATTGCCTTCCGAGGAATCCGATTCAATTGTTTGTTCAACTCTTCTTCTACACGATCAATCAATGATTCATCGCAAGTCACCAGAAACACCTGACTATCCGGCCCGTGTTCCGCCTGCGACAACAAATCTGCCGCCACGAATGTCGCCCGTGCCGATTCATCTGCCACCACCATCAACTCCGAAGGTCCCGCAGGCATATCTATTGCCACACCATAACGCCCGACCCATTGTTTTGCCGCCGTCACGAAACGATTTCCCGGTCCAAAAATCTTATCCACCCGCCCCACGCTCTTCGTCCCTAACGCCAATGCAGCAATCGCTTGAATCCCTCCCACTTTAAAAACACGGGTTACTCCACATAACCGGGCCGTCCACAAAATAGCCGGATTCACCCGTCCATCCCTTCCCGGTGGCGTACAGATCACCACCTCCCGGCACCCGGCCAACTTCGCTGGAACCGCCAACATCAATACGGTTGAAAACAGGGGAGCGCTCCCACCCGGAACATACAATCCCACCCGATCTATCGCCCGACCTTCCTGCCAGCATCGGAATCCCCGTTCATTCACGTATTCACACTTCTCTGGAATCTGAATCTTGTGAAACTCCTCGATATTCCCTTTTGCAACCCTTATCGCCTCCTTCAATTCCGCATTCACGTCCCTTTCTGCCCTTTGAAACTCATTCTCCGTCACCTCGAAACATTCTAGCTTTACCCGATCAAAATACCACGTGTACTTCTTCAATGCCTCGTCTCCATCCCTCTTCACCTCATCAAACACCGCTTTACACACTTTGTCCAAATCTTCACCACGATTCTCTGGACGCTCCAATATTTTCATCCACTCTTCCTTCCTTGGATATAATATCTTATTCATAATCATAAATTAATCTATTCATAAAACCTGTAACCTCACTCAAAAGCGATCGCCCGTGCGGCTGGAATCTAAAATCTAAAATCTAAAATTCAACATCACTCTATCATCTTTTCAATTGGTACCACCAAAATCCCTTCCGCACCCGCCGCTTTCAACGCCCCGATAGACTCCCAAAACTTATTCTCGTTCACCACCGAATGTAGAGAAAACCATCCTTTCATTTCCAACGGCATAATTGTCGGACTTTTCACTCCCGGAAGTATATCGCAAATCTCTTGTAATTTCTCTTCGGGAGCATTCAACAGGATATACTTGTTACACTTGGCAGCCAACACCGCCTTCATTCTGAATATCAATTGTTCCACCAACCGCATTTTTTCTTCATCCAACTTCGGGTTAGCCACCAAAACAGCCGTAGACTTAAACAACGTGTAGACCTCCGTCAACCCGTTCTTAAAAAGTGTACTCCCGGAACTCACGATGTCACAGATCGCATCAGCTAATCCGATACCGGGAGCGATCTCCACCGACCCCGTGATCACGTGCGTCTCTGCCTGAATCTTATTTTGTACCAGAAAATCATTCAACGTGTTGGGATAGGAAGTAGCAATCCGTTTTCCCTGCAACCAATCTAACCCGGTAAATTCCTCCGATTTAGGAATAGCAATAGAAACCCGGCAACCTGAAAAACCTAAATCCAACAAATTCAATACATTTGCCCTTTTTTCGACCACCGTGTTCTCCCCGATAATCGCCACGTCAACAATTCCATCCTCCACGTAATGAGGAATATCCGAATTTCGTAAATACAACACCTCCAACGGAAAATTAGAGGCTTGTGCCATTAACTGATCTTTCCCGTTATTAATACAAATCCCACACTCTTTCAACAATTCGAGCGTGTCCTCGTTCAATCGACCTGATTTTTGAATCGCGACTTTTAATTTCACCATTTCTATCTGATTTTATCGTCGCACTGAATCCGGGAAGGCATCTATGGTATCGAAAAAAACAAAACGAGCCCGCCTGAATCCAGGCGAGCTCGTTTATACTTTTTATTTCTAATTACAGCACAACAGCATCATCTCACCTGAATACAGTGATGGCAATGATGATGCATATGATGTAATGTACTATTCATATTTTGTCTTTTTCGTTCTGCAAATGTATAAAAGGAATTTGATTATCCAAATACTTTGTACAATTTTTACTAATACAAAGTCAACCAGTAAGTACAAAATTTGCACTTACTTAATATTACTGCAACTTAGCTAATTTAACGTGAGTTCGATATAAAAACAAATTTATATCTCTGAATAATAGAAACATAACATTACACGAAAGAAGAAACCGTTGCGAGGACGCACTCCAATGTTTCAATGTAGCGTGTCCTCCCCCTGTGCAAGGGGGAGTTAGAGGGGGTAGCAGGAAAGATAAAAACCCAAAGTTAAAAGATGACACATCACCTATTCCGGCACTTCCAAGACGGCGGAATCCATCTCTTCGAAATAATCACATCATCTCGTGCAAGAAACTAAAAAACACCGATATTTTCCCATTTTTACACGATCTTTTTCCTAACGGATGGGGCAAATATGCTTTATTATATCGAACTCACCTTAATTTATCACGTCTTTCCTTTTCATAAGGACAAATTCACGAAAAACTTTCCTTTTTACAAGGAAAGAATAGATAATTTCAAAGAAAGCGTATCCAAAACAAAACGAGCCCGCCAGAATCTAGGCGAACTCGTTTATAATATTTAATCCAAATATATATTACTTGGCACTAACAAAATTAAGAGATATCTCAAATTCATTCGTATTCTCTTCCCAAATAGTTTTTATATCTGTCAATTTTTCAATCTGTAAAACACCCAAAACTAATTGAATCATTTCTATTGTATTCTCATCTTCTCCAGCCTCTATAATCTTTTCCATGTCTTCTTGCAATTTATCTAATGCAGGCAAAAGCGGAGTTATAAAAGGTGCCGCCATCTCCTTATCTATATAAATTTTTAAAGCATCATCTGTCTTAACATACTTCACTGGAATACCTTCTGTAATCCATTGCATCACGATTGGAAGCAAAACATCAACATCAATATTATACTCTTTCAATTTCGCAAGAAGAGTCATTATATCTTCAGAATTACTAATATCTACACCTTCATTATTTCCATTCACTTGTTGCGCAATCGCATTAATGTTAGGAACTATATAAATCATACTGTTCTTAGCATACCAAAATGCCAAATTTTTAGGAGAATCGCTCCAATCATCATGCGAAGCAATAAGTTGACCTTTATCTTGATTAGCAAACATATTTTCCATGGAAAAATTTTCCCAATATTTTGCAGTAATATTACCATCTTCATGGAAAGTAACTTGATTCAGCGCATTAAATAAGACCATTGGTACAAACATATTGACTAAACTCATCGTATTCTCAAAATTAGGTTTTTCCAAATCAATGGCAGACCATACAACAAACAATGGGGCATTCTCACCACTACTTGTAGCTGACAAATTCCAAGAACCCGTTAATCCCGCTTGAGCGATCTCGGACAATTTTGTTGTTGCGGTCGCAGAAACTTTACCCTCTACACTGATTTTACCTTCTACTTTTACATTTAAGATAACAGGTTTTGCATCAGACCGAACAATAAGCATTGCTGGTGGTGTAGCCAAGCCTTCCTCTCCAGAAAAAACAAAAGAATCATCAGCCTGTTCTTCCAATTTCACATTAACAGGGATTGTTGCATAACCCGGTATCACATTTTTTAAAGTCAACACGGCTTCTGATCCGTTTTTTACCGTCATCTGCAATGTACCTGTAGTCGCCTGTTCGCCATTAACTTCAAATGTAACTTTTTGGATTTCTATTTCATCCTGAGGAATTTTCTTCCATGCTTTATCATCATCATCACTACAACTCGCAAAAAATGCGACACCTAAAATTAATAACAATAAAAACTTGTTTTTCATACTTCATTAAATATTAATTAAACATTAATTAAACATTGATATGTCCGTCCTCTCCTTAAAATACACACACAATAAACCTTCGTTTTTTGAGCCATGCAGCCTTATCATTAGCAAAAAACGTGCAAATTTAATCAAATATTACAACAGGAATTCAATTTTAACATTTACACTGTCATATCTATTTAATTATCTGATATTTATTGATCATACATTTTTCTACTTTATAGCGATCTAGCTATATTCCATTCCTTCAAATTGATCCTGAAAACGATTTTATGCCTGCTATCAAAAAACGAAGGTTTATTGATAGTCTAACTTGATTATAAAAAGATGTCTAATTAATATTCAATGAAGTATGAAAAACAAATTACTATTGTTATTAGCTTTAAGTATTGCATTTTTTACAGGTTGTAAAGATGATGATGATCCAGAACCACCCACGATAGACAAAATTGTCGGGCAGTATTCCGGAGAAAATTTAAAAGCCACTATTGACGGAATCTCTGCACCAGAAGGAACTTCTGTACAAATTATTCAAAAAGATGACAACACGACTTCTTTCAAGTTAATCAACATAGTTCCCGGCTATCCCGAATTCGAAATTCCCAATGTCACGTTCGAAGCTCTCAGTCGCACTTATTACAGTCAATTAAAAGGCTCCATAACCGACAATGTCAGTGGATATACCGTTCAGGCCAACGCTAATATTGAGGACGAGATCATGGAAATTAACATCTCGATCACGGAAATTGAAGGAGAACCAGCAAGTGCGGAAAGTTTCTACAACAAAACGTTTAAAGGAGAAATGGCCATCGATCTGGGACTAGCCCCCATAACCATGACTCAACGCGTGTACGTGAACAAGCCATCAGATAAAGACCCGAACAAACTCCGCTTGAGAATCGAGAACTTCTCATTCCAAGGCATCAATCTAGGGACTATACAACTAGACACCGTCTCTTTCGTAAAAAGAGGAGAAGTATACGGATTCACGGCAAAAGACCGGGAACTTACAGACTTGGAAATTCCCGGTGTAACAGGGGTAAAACTAACTGCTCGCGGAGCTATCGTCGAAGATCACATCATGAAACTGAATCTCGTGGTGGATGCCTCCCCCTTGACTGTTAATGTTACTTTTACGGGAGACACGATCACGGAAAGCGCTGACACTAAAATCAACTTAATAATTGAAGGGGATGCCGTAGCCACACAACCGGATAATTCAAAAACATCCTCTATTTACATTTTCAAAATCTGGGAAACAGCGACTGCCAGCCAACTAAAGCTAACGCCTAAGATTGAACTCCCGAAAGGCGCCACATTGGATTCCATTGTCGTTCGATATTCAGACGGGACGAAATCCATACTCAAAGAAGGTGAATCCATTGATTTCTCCAAAATTGAAGGAGAAAAATACGACGTAAAATATCACATTACTCCCGAAGACGTACGCTATCCCAGCACCAAAACTCTCCGCTTAGAGAAAATGCCGGAATTCAAATCCATCTACCAAATGAATAGCTGGATTACTCCAGAAGGGAAAGAGTATCAAGAACCGGTGAACATGGCCAGTTCCAATATGGCTGCAGATTTCTTTCCTTTATCAGGAATGATGATCGGTCACCCCGAATTAACAGCAACACCCTATCCCGTTACACAAGACGGAGATGCAGCGAAAATCATAACAAGAGACACGTACGGTGGTTATATCGCATTCATGGCTGTCGTGCTACCTAAAGTTACTGCCGGAACATTATTCAACGGAACATTCGATTTAGATGCCACCGCACCCTTGAAAAGTACCCACTTCGGGGAAGCTTACCGGGGAACAGCAGCTCCCGTAGCCTTCAAATTCACATACAAATACACGCCTGGAACAACGTACTTCAACACGGTAGTTAAAACAGAGGGTTCCACCACGACAGTTACCGCAGAAGAAATTCCGGACAAAATAGACGAGTGTTCTTTAATCGCCTACTTATACGAAGTCGATTCTTACAACGATCACCTAGACGGAACAAATATCAACGAATCCAAGAAAGTAATCCTAAAAGCTGCTTTCAGTAGCGGGTCCCAAGACAACTTTACAGAAAAAACGGTCAATTTCGAACCCACGGGAAATGGTTCATTTGACCCTGTCAACAAAAAGTACAAGCTTGCCATTGTCTGCACCCCAAGTAAAGAAGGAGATTCCTACAAAGGAGCTCCTAACAGCACGTTATGGGTAAAATCTTTGGAAATAACCTATTAATACACATTGTCCGGGTACATATTAAATATACCCGGACAATTTTTAAATGCTTTACATATCTAGAAATTTCTTTTCCTAACACTACTCGGCTCCCTTGAATTGCAATCCCACCTGCATCTCTGTTGTTGCTTCTAACGCCCCCGGTAAATTCTCTAAGATTGTTTTAACGGGTACAGCAACCGTTTTAGTCAAAATGGGAATATCAATTGTCATATCTTCTGGGATTAAAGTTTCAAGCATGGGAAGAAGAGTTCCTAATTGCTTGATCAACACTTCATCCACATAAACATACAACTCATCTTTAGCATCTTCTCCCACCGTCTTTTTAAAATGAACAGGAATTCCATTTGTCAAAAGTTGTTCAAGAGCCACGAGCATCTGATCTGTTCCTGTTGCACGTCCTTCTTGATCAATTCCCACTTGTCTCATGATCATATCCATGTTCAAGAATACATAACAAATATCATCTTTTACACGATATTGAACCAAATTCAACGGAGAACTCTGCCAATTCGCCACTGGTTCTGTGATTTCTTCCGTGCTTTCCGCCGCATTATAAGTTGCCACGATATTTCCATCATTTCTAAAAGACACATCCTGCAAATAGCTTTTCAACATTTGCGCTAACATAGAAGGAGCGAACAATGTCACTAACCCTGTCTGGACCTTTTGTTTTCCAAATATCCCACCTAAATCAACTTCAAACAACACGTAATTGGTAGGTTTCCACACCATATTTACAGTTGAAAAATCCCACTTCTTCATCAAATCGTTCTGTACAAACGCCACATCAACCTTCACGGTTAACTTCCCTTTTTCAATAGATCCTTCCAACGTCACTTTCCGTACAGCATCTTCATTCACAGAGGAAAAAGTATAGATTCCGCTACTAGAAACCAATGGGACACTAGAAAATACAGTTTCACTCTCTCCCGGGACAACCCCTTGCAACTTCAAGGTTGCACTCTTTCCATCCGCAGAATTAAAATCAACAGATTTCCCGATAAATACAGCGTTACTATACTTCAAATCTAACACCCGATCCGTACTCGTTGTAGAATAAATCCCGTTAAAATCTTTCGGCGTGTCTTTATTGTCACTATCGCTACAACTAGCAAAAAATACAATTCCTAAAACCATTAATAATAAAAACTTGTTCTTCATAACATTTCATTTAACTATTTATAATAACTCCACTCTACCTATATAAAGAATATTCCATATAAATCATTTTCCACAAAAAGAGAGTCACATCACCATATGCAACATAACTCTCTAAATCGTCTTGTACAATATTGCTATTCAGCGGTTTTCTTTTGCGTCAACACCAATCCCAGTTCCGCCGTTTTCCCTTCCTGGATAATCGGTCCCAAATCCGTGATAAATCCAGCGTAACTCTGGAATTCTTCAGGCATAACCTCTCCCAACATAGGAAGCAAAGACATAAATGGTAATAACGTCTCCCGGGTCATATAGACATCCATTGTCTCTTTTTCCGTATCTTTCGTGACCTCAAAAGGAATACCCTGTTCCAGCACGACCATGATCTCTGTCAATGGATCAGAAGTACTACGCCCGATATCCTCCACGATACCTGCAATATTTGCAGAGATATACAACTTTCCTCCCACCAAATTATAAAAGGCCATGCCTTTAGGAGACGTTGCATATTGCGGATTCGCCATATCACTATTGTAAGAGGCTGTGATATTGCCATCACTCGTGAATGTTATATCCTTTAGAAAGGTGGGTAACATCCATCCAAATATACCATTCACAAACCCTATCACGTTCTCCGGAGCGACCTCGGTCTCACCGTATTTCACCTTTTCCTTATCTGTCGTGAAAGTAAAATGTGTGGCCATAATGCCTGCATCCAGATTTCCTACCGCCCAAGTTCCCTCAATATCCGTGGCCTTATTCTTTACCGCAAGAGTCAGGTTCATTTTTCCTCCTTCAATTTTCCCGGAAACCTTCACTTCCCGGAAATCATTACTGCTCGTACCTTCCACTACATTTCCCGTGATCGTCACGGGAATCGCCAATGCCGGTTCTCCCGGAATCACGTTACCCAAGGTTAGCGTGTTACCTGATAAAGCGACACTCTTTCCACTCAATACCATCCCGTCCCTTGACAACTCCAATCCCGAATCTTTATATGTCCCGTCATAATTCGGGTCCTTGTCATCATCGCTGCAAGCGGAAAAAAACACGACTCCTAAAATCAACAGTAATAATAATTTGTTACTCATAATCGATCATTTGTTGGTTAATAATATTTGGAATAAATTCCTAAATATTAATTTACAGCAAAGTGTAAGCCCAAGTTCCAATAAATCGCCTCTAATTCCGCAACACACCCCAATAACAAGTGTCTATTTTCGCATAAACCCGCGAATTACGTCCTTACTTTTATTACCTTTGTCCCCAATTAAACAAATAAACCCATGAGACCCCAGAATTCACCCCGTGCCAAAGCCCCGCGTAGCCGTAGTTTCGAAGTACAAGAAGAAAACACGTTAATGCCTTTCCTGTTACAAGCTTTACATGACCAAAGCAGGACAGCCGTGAAATCATTCCTCGCCCACAAACTCGTGCAAGTGAACAACCGTGTCACCACACAATTCGACACGCCACTCAAACCCGGGGACACGGTAACCGTCGGGATGAACAAAAATGCGGCTCCTTTCCATCACCCCATGCTCAACATTCTGCATGAGGACGAACACCTGATTGTCGTGGAAAAGGCAAGCGGGTTACTCTCCATGGGAACAGAGCGGGATAAAACCAAAACAGCCTATTATATACTGAACAACTACGTGAAAAACAAAGATCCCCGGAACCATATCTTTATCCTGCATCGCCTAGACAAAGAAACCTCCGGTGTCATGATGTTTGCCAAAAACAAAAAAGTTCAAGAAATCCTACAAAAAAACTGGAACGAAATGATCCGAGAACGGAAATATGTCGCCGTCATCGAGGGATGCCCGCAACCGGAACAAGGACAGGTGAAATCCTACATCAGCGAGAACAAAGCTCTGATCGTCCACTCCACCTCTTCACAAGACGGGAAATTGGCCATCACGAACTACACAACCTTAAAATCGAACCGGCAATTCTCACTCGTGGAACTTGAATTGGAAACCGGACGCAAAAACCAAATTAGGGTACACATGCAGGAAATCGGACATCCCGTTACCGGAGACCCCAAATACGGGGCCACGAAAAACCCCTTGCACCGCTTGGCCTTACACGCTTTCAAGCTCACTTTTATCCATCCCGTCACGGGAAAGGAAATGAAATTCGAGACCCCCGTTCCCACGAAATTCACGACCCTGTTCAAGTAACTCGCTCCGTACTCTCACCGGAATCGTAAGCGTGTCTCGTTAATATATTGATTCTATTTCAAAGGCCATGTGGCCAAAAATAGTTGGTAAATTCTTTATAACGATTTGAATTCCAGAATGATTAATTACCTTAATTGA